>CAMOEU010000008.1 GCA_946612575.1 uncultured Clostridia bacterium | reverse complement strand
TCTCAAAAATTCGACTGTGTGTCTTTTCTTTTGAAGTGGATAATCAAGTGCACAAGAGCCCAAAACTTCAACTTCCTTTGCATTGATTTCAAAAGGCTGTTGGGCATTTGGTGTGACAATAACTTTTCCTTTCACACAGAATGAAGTGCCAACATTTTCTTTTACGATTTCTTCATAGTTTTTGCACTTTTCTCTTTCAACAACAACTTGCACACTCTTGAAAGCTCCATCGTTAAGTTCAATAAAAGCAATGTTTTTGCTGTCTCTCACTGTTCTTGCCCAGCCGCAAAGTGTGATTTCTTTGCCTTCATAGGCTTGATAACTTTTATATAAATCTCTTATCTCTACTCTTTTCATTTTTCTGTCCTTTTAAAATTATGGTGTCAATCTGTCTGGTCCACGGAAGATAAACATTGATTCTTTAATGCTTGGAAGCTCGAGCAAATTCATTGTGATTCTGTCGATTCCAAGACCAAATCCGCCGTGTGGTTGGCATCCATATTTGAAGAATTGCAAATAGAATTCAACATCTTTTGCAAGTCCTTTTTCTTCGGCTTGTTTTTTCAAGATTTCATATCTGTGTTCTCTTTGAGCACCTGTTGTGATTTCAACACCTTTCCAAATAAGGTCATATCCTTGTGGAATACCATCCTTTCTAAGGTGATAGAAGGCTCTCTTTCTTGCACCATAATCTGTCACAAACAAAAATTCACTTCCATAAACTTCTTTTGCAAACTTGTCGCAAAGTTTTTCAGCTTCTGTTGTCAAATCATCCTTTTCTTCGTCTGGGCAAGTGTAGCCATATCTCTTTTCAAGTTCTTTATAAAGGTCTGCAAGTTTGATTCTTGGATAAGGTGTTTTTGGAACAATCACTTCCACTCCAAAAACTTCCTTAATCTTTTCTCCATATTTTTCGCTAACTTTTTTGAGTGCATAAGTAAGAAGATTTTCTTCCATAACCATCACATCTTCAACACCTTCAACACCAGTAAATTCAAGGTCAAAACCAGTGAATTCTGTCGCATGCTTTCTGCTGTGAGATTTTTCTGCTCTAAAAACAGGACCACACTCAAAAATTCTTCCAAAACCACCTGCCATTGCCATTTGCTTATAGAATTGTGGGCTTTGTGCAAGATAAGCCTTTGTGTTAAAGTATTTCACCTCAAACACTTCTGAACCGCTTTCTGATGCTGTGCCAATAAGTTTTGGAGAGTGAATTTCGATAAAGTCATTATCAATCAAATATTCTCTAAGTGCATTTGTGAAAGTTGTTTGCACTTTGAAAAGCAACAAATTTTTCTCTTGTCTAAGGTCAAGCCAACGATAGTCAATTCTTTGGTCAATGTTGCTTTCAGGTCCAATTGGAGAAACATCAGCAGTGCTTGTCACTTCGACTTTCTCTGCCAAAACTTCCTGTCCGCCCATTTTGACATATTCACTCTTGACAAGTTCGCCCTCAACAGTCACTGTTGCCCCAGAAATAAGATGTGAGAAAACTTCTCCCACTTCTGGATGAGCAACTTTATCAACAGTCACTTGAATTTTTCCTGAAAAATCTTTAAGAATGACAAACTGAATGTTTTTCTTATCTCTTACAGTTTCAATCATTCCTTGAAATCTTACTTTTCCTTCTTTTAATTTTGAAATTTGTGTTGTCATAATTTCTCCTTTTATAAAAACAAAAAATCCTAATGCGATTTGCATTAGGACGAAAATATTTTCCGCGGTGCCACCTAATTTGTCAAGATCTCTTGACCACTTTCAAAAACCGTTATTGCACGGCAAGCATAAGACTGGTAAAGTTGTTCTTCATTCTGGGGAATTTGATAAGATTTCAGCCTGCCTTATCTCTCTGTGAAATTCTTGTCCAAAACTACTGCCTTCGTCATAATCTTGGTGATATAATATCACTTTCTTCTTTTTTTGTCAATCAATTTGCCGCTATGTTGTCGGCCAAGTCCTGTTTTTTGCAAACCACTCCGAGTCTTTAAGTTTTGTCGTGTTGTTTGAACACCAAAGTTTGTTTTCTCCATCAACATCCATAAAAACAATATTTCCATTGAAAGATGTGTATTTGTTGTTTTTATAGTCAAGGCAAAGCGATGTCACATAAATCTTGTCTGTCCATTTTGCCACATTATTTACAAAAATTTGTGTAGGAAATTGATTTGCATTCACAGTTGTATATTCACTGCTTCCTGCACAGCAACATACACAAACAACTTTTGGTTGAATCACATTTAAAAGTGCTTCTGAAGATGAAGTTTTTGAGCCGTGATGACCAGCTTTATATAAATCCACTTTTGGCAAAGTGTTTAGTGTGACAAGATGTGCTTCCCCATCCGCTTCCAAATCTCCAGTAAACAAATAGTTTTTTGCCCCGTTTGTTATAAGGCAGCAAACCGAATTGTTGTTTTCGTTTGATAAGTCTGGTGTGTGATAAAAGAAACTATCCAAAATCTTGAGAGTATATCCGCTTCCGATATCAAACTCATCTGTCCCATTCACACAATCAAGAGCCGTATAATGAGTTGCTCCAGCAGCAATTTCAGCACTAAGCTTTGTTTGATATTTTTGATAAAGTGCCGTCTCAGTTTTTCCTGCTGCAGTGCCTGCAAAGTCAATAACTGTTTCACATTCATACAAATCAAAAATGCCCTTTGTCTTTCCGGAAGTCGCAAATCCAGCATAGTGGTCTTGATGAGCATGTGTGACAATGACATATTCAAGTTTTTCGTCTTCAACATATTGATTGAGATAATTTGAAACTGCAGCCACACTGTTTGATTTTGACCCGCAATCAATCAAGATATCGCAAGTTTCAGTTTTTATATAAGTGCAATCGCCTGTGTATTTGTTTCCAAGTTCCAAAAAGTGAATGGATATATCAGCATTTGAGATGTCAGCCAAATTTGAAGAAACAATATCATCGTTTCCATAAAAGACCTCTTCGCTTATCTCAACGACATCGGTTTTTGGAGTGTTTATGTAAACAAGTCCTGCAAATCCACCAAATATACCAATGATGAATGCAAAAACACAAACAAAAATACTAAGTGATTTTTTAGACATCTTACTCACCTCCCTCGCTTGCAGCAACAAAGGTCACAAGTCTAACCTTCTCGACTTTAAAAAGTTTTCCGTATTTAAAACAATTTGATGTGTATTTTATGTAATAAGTCCCTTCTTCGTTTGCCTTTAAATTTCCTTCACTGTCAATAATCAAATTTGTATCTATTGAAACACTGTCCTTTTCGTCTTTCCCAAAAGCAATTATCTTTACACCTTCATCTTTGTAGGTTTTGTCGAGTTCAAGTGAAATATTGTCACTTCCAACAATTTCAAAACAATCATTTCTGCAAACAATCCACCAAGCTGCACCGCCGATAAGTCCACCACACAAAACAAAGATAAAAGCAAAGAGCAAAACTTTCAAGCCTACTCTGTTTGCGATTTTCACTGCTCTTTTGCCTGATTTTTTTGACAAATTTACTGAAACTCCACTCTCAGCCTTTTTTGTCGTTTTTGTCACTGTCTTTTTTGTTGCCATAATTCACCTTTAATGATTATATCACAAAATTTTCTTTAATAGCAATTTTTCTTGGTTTTGTTTTGAAAAACATCTTTGATTTGTTATAATCACTTTTGCATAGAAATTTGTATGTTATATTTTGATATTTTGCATCATAAAATTTTGTAAGGAAGGGAAAGTATGTTAAGAGTTTTTGTTGACACAGGAAGCAGCATCAAGTTTGAGGAAAAGGAAAAATATAATGTAGAAATTCTTCCACTTAAAATTTTGATGGCAGATGAAGAATATTTGGACGGAGTGACACTTTCAATTGAAGAGTTTTACAACAAACTTTTTGCCACAAAGAAAATTCCAAAAACTTCTTTGCCAGGTCTTGAAGATGTCAAAGCACAAGTTGAAAAATTCACAAATGCCGGTGACGATGTTTTGATTTTGACAATTTCTGGAGAAATCTCAGGAAGTTTCAATGCAATCAAACTTCTCTTTGAAGACAACAAAAAAGTCAGAGTTTTTGACAGTCGACTTGCTGTTGGTGGTATAAGAATTTTGGTTGAAGAAATAAACAGAAACAGAGACAAATCTCTTGACGAAATTGAAGAAAAGCTCAAAAATTTGATTCCGAGAGTAAAAATTTTGGCAATTCCTGAAACTTTGGAATATTTGATGAGAGGTGGAAGACTTTCAAAAACAGAGTGGCTTTTGGGCACTGTGCTCAAAATCAAGCCCATCATCACATTTAGAGATGGCAAGGTTTGTGTCGATGCAAAAAAGATTGGTCTTAAGCACTCTATGAAATATATTGTTTCCGAACTTGACAGACTTGGTGTTGATGAAAACTATCCAATCGTTGCTTCTTACACATATAAGGATCAAAATCTGAAAAACCTTATTGAAATGACAGACAAAAAATATCTTCCACTAATGTCTCAATTTGACAATCTTGACCCTGCAATTGCCGCCCACTGGGGACCAAATGCTTTTGGATATATATTTGTGACAAAAAACTAAGATAATAAATATTATTAAATAATAAATAAAGTTGACAAACAAAACTTAAAGTGATAAGATATCACAGTTGACTTGTCAACTTTTTTATTGTTGACATTTTTCTAGGAGATTTTTATGTTTAAATTATTAAGAAACCTGAAATGGTTTGATTATATCTTTTTGATAATCGTAGTCGGTCTTGTAGTTTTGCAAGTTTGGCTTGATTTAACCATTCCAGAATACACAAGCAAGATTGTTGTCGAGCTTTGTAAAGTGGAATATGGCACTGTTGATATCAATGTTATTTGGTATAATGGTGGATATATGCTTTTGTTTGCTTTTGCAAGTCTTGCTTCAGCCATTCTTGTAGGATATTTGGTGGCAAGAGTTGCTGCAGGACTTGGATTTAACATCAGAGAAAAACTCTACAACAAAATCCAAAGTTTTTCCCTTGCCGAAATAAACAAATTCTCTACCCCAAGCCTTATCACCCGCACCACAAACGACATAAGACAAGTGACAATGCTCGTTTCATTTGGTGCTCAAGCACTTCTCAAAGCTCCAATTATGGCAGTTTTGGCAATATTGAAAATCCTAAACAAAGGAGTCGAGTGGAGCATTGCAACAGCTGTTGCAATTGGAATTTTGCTTGTTATTGTTGTGATTATTGTTGCATTTGTAATTCCAAAATTCAAAAAGATGCAAACACTCACTGACAATCTAAACAAAGTGACAAGAGAAAATTTAACCGGAATCAGAGTTGTTCGTGCTTCAAATGCTGAAGATTTTGAAACAGCCAAATTTGAAAATATAAACGATGACCTTACAAAAACAAACCTTTTTGCAAACAGAATTTTGGGTATTCTAAACCCTGGTATGACACTTATTATGAGCGGACTTTCTCTTGCAATCTTCTGGATTGGTGCATATGTTGTCAAAGACCCAATTTCCTTTGCAAATATGACAACATTTATGACCTATGCTGTTCAAGTCGTTATGTCGTTTATTATGCTGGTTGCAATCTTTATGATTTTGCCAAGAGCACTTATCTCTGCAAAGAGAATCAATGCCGTGCTTGACACAAAAAACTCTATTGTTTCTGGTGGATACAAGGACGAATTTAACGGAACCGCAACCGTTGTTTTTGACAAAGTTTCTTTCAAATATCCTGGTGCAGACGACTATGTGCTCAAAAACATAAGTTTTTCTGCAAATGAAGGTGAGACAGTCGCCTTTATTGGCTCAACGGGCAGCGGAAAGTCAACACTTATAAATCTCATTCCAAGACTTTATGATGTCACTGACGGCCAAGTTTTGATTGACGGTGTGGATGTGCGAGATTATGATATTGAAGCACTAAACAAAAAAATTGGTTATGTCCCACAAAAAGGTGTTTTGTTTTATGGAACTGTCAAATCAAATGTGAATTTTGGTGACAACAATGCTGATGATGAAACAATCCAAAATGCTCTTTCTATCGCCCAAGCTTCAAACTTTGTAGGCAAAATGAAAGACGGTGTTGACAGTCAAATTGCTCAAGGTGGAACAAATGTTTCTGGTGGACAAAAACAAAGACTTTCAATCGCCCGTGCAATTGCAAGAAAACCTGAAATCTTTATTTTTGATGACAGTTTTTCTGCTCTTGACTATAAGACAGACAGAAAACTCCGTTCTGCTCTTAAAAAACACACAACAAATGTGACCAAATTTATTGTTGCTCAAAGAATCGGAACAATAAAAGATGCCGACAAAATTATCGTTCTTGACAAAGGCGAAATGGTCGGAATGGGAAAACATGAAGATCTCTTGAAAAACTGCCCAGTTTATCAAGAAATCGCTCTTTCACAACTCTCAAAGGAGGAATTGTAAAATGCCAGGACCAATGAGAAACAGAAAACCTATGGAAAAAATGGAAAAAGGCACTTTCAAAAAGTCAATGGGCAGACTTCTTAGATATTGCAAAAGCTATTGGGGCTGGATGATTCTTGCAATCGCCCTTGGAATTGTCGGTGTTGTCACACAAATCATCGGACCAAACAAAATTCAAGAACTTACAAACCTTATCAAAGAAATTTTGTATGGCAGACCAATTGATATGGATGCTGTCACATCAGTTTGTGTCTTTTTGGTTTGTTTGTATGCAATAGGACTTATTTTCTCTTATATTAAAGAATTTATCTCAACAACAATTTCGCAAAAAGTTTCAAAAAATCTAAGAAAAGACATTTCTGCAAAAATAAACAGAATGCCATTAAACTACTTTGACACTCATCTTAATGGTGATGTGCTCAGCAGAGTGACAAATGATGCAGACCAGATTGCACAAAGCCTTGACCAAAGTGTTTCAAGCTTATTCTCAAATGTTTTGCTCTTTGTCGGTGTGCTTATTATGATGTTTGTGACCGAACCACTTATGGCACTCACTGTTATTATCACAACAATTCTTGGATTTTCATTTTCACTTATCTTCTTCACAAAATCACAAAAATATTTCAATCAAGTCCAACAAAATCTTGGTGAATTAAACAGTCACATTGAAGAAACTTATTCAGGACACAATGTTGTTAGACTTTTCAATGCAGAAGGACAGACAAAGAAGGAATTTGATAAGATAAACAAAAAACTCTTCAAAGCTGGACACAAATCACAATTCATCTCTGGTGTTATGGGGCCAGTTATGGGATTTGTCGGAAACTTTGGATATGTTGCAGTTTGCATTGTTGGTGCATTCTTGGCAGCAAAACACGGGGCTTCATATTTTGGTGTTATAACCGCCTTTATGATTTATGTCAGACTCTTCTCAAACCCACTTTCACAAATTGCTCAAGCACTCACCGGACTTCAATCCGCATCCGCAGCAAGCAAGCGAGTTTTTGAATTTTTGGATGAAGAAGAAATGCCAAAAGAAGAAGGCAAACTTGAAAAACTTGAAAATGTCAAAGGTAATATAGAATTTAAAAATGTTTCATTTGGATATTCAAAAGACAAAATCATCATCAAAGATTTTTCTGCAAGCATAAAAGCCGGACAGAAAGTCGCGATTGTCGGTCCAACTGGTGCCGGAAAAACAACTCTTGTAAACCTGCTTATGCGATTCTACGAACTCAACTCTGGTGATATAACAATCGACGGTGTTTCGACAAAAGATATGAAACGAGAAACCGTTCACACACTGTTTGGAATGGTTTTGCAAGACACTTGGCTTTTTGAAGGCACAATCAAAGAAAACCTTTGCTTCAACACAAAAGACTTGACAAACAAAAGAATTGAAGAAGTTTGTCAGGCAGTTGGTGTGGACCACTTTATAAAGACCTTGCCTGATGGCTACAACACAGTGATCGAAGACTCAACAAACCTTTCTGCCGGTCAAAAACAACTTCTCACCATCGCCCGAACGATGCTTGAGAACTCTCCTATGGTGATTTTGGATGAAGCCACAAGCTCAGTCGATACCAGAACAGAACTTCTGCTTCAACAAGCGATGGATAAAGCAATGGAAGGCCGCACATCATTTGTTATTGCTCACAGACTTTCAACAATCAAAAATGCAGACACAATTTTGGTGCTTAAAGATGGCGATATTGTTGAAAGCGGAAATCACGAAACACTTCTTGCAAAGGGTGGTTTCTATGCTGACCTTTACAACAGTCAATTTGAAGAAGATTAACAAAAAAAACAACTCTAAATTGAGTTGTTTTTTCTTTCACTGTCTCTAAGCAGTTTTTTTCTTATCACCATAAGTTTTGGATAATTGTATCTAAGAGCCATAATAGGAAGAATGTTTAAAAACACATTTACAATCGCAATAGGCAAACAAATTGGAAGTGCAAATCTGAGCGGATAACACAAAATGAGTGTAAATCCCACAAAAACACCAATCCAGTGTGTGACAATCCCCTTGTTTATTTCAATCAAAAATCTTTCAATGTATTCAAGATTGTTTGGCTCTTTGATTTCATTCTTTGGAAAACCACCAAGAAAGCCAAGCTCGCAAATTTTTTCTTTCCAAGATTTTACTTTGAGATGTTCTAGAAATCTTCTTTCTCTCTTTGAAACTTCAAAACACTTTTTGTCTGGACCAAACCACTTGTTTGGCAATTTGTTTATAATTATTGCAAAAAGTCCATCAACAGCAATTTCATACACCACTCCAACAAGACAAGCAATTGGAATTACCCACCACTGACATTGCAGAATGTCAAGTCCAAAGAAAATGTTAAATACAGATAAAATCACCACTGTGAAAAATATTATCAAAAGATACAAAATCATTGCTTCTTCCTTGTTTCATACTTCAAAGGCTTTTGGTAAACTCTTTCATAAACTTCCACCCAAGCCTTATAGTTTTCTTCTCTCATTTTATCAGCATTTTCATTTTTTGACAAATTTATTGATGGATAAATCGCAGGCAAAATATGTAAAGAATATTTTTGCACAGGATTTCCATCCATATCCAAAACTTCACTGTCTTGCATTGTAATGAAAATTGGCAAGACTGGCACATTGCTCTTGACAGCAAACTTGAAAGCTCCACTTTTGAGTGGTCTTGGTTTTCTATAGTTCCACCACATTGCTTGCTCTGGATAAATCAAAATTTTTTCGCCCCTAACAAGCAAAACATCAAGAGCTTTGAAAAACTTTTTCATAGTTTCGGCATTGCTTGAAAGTGGCAAAGTGTTTCCATATCTAAACAGTGGGCCAAATGGCTCTGGCGGATTTGTGTAATTGCCCTCACGAATTACTTTGTAAAGTTTTCTGCCTCGCATTGATTTTTTCAAAACTTCCCAAACAGCAAAATTGTCAAATGGATGAAAGTGATTGCAAGTGATTATTGCCCCACCTTCAAGATTTTGAAAGTTTTCAAGCCCCTCAACAGATTCAATAATAAGTTGTTTTTCTTTTATCATCTTGTTGATAAATCTTTGACCCATACGATTGACAAAAAATGTCTTTATCTTTTTTATTGGAGACTTTGAAAGATAATCGATTTTGTTTGGTTTGAGTTCGTATGTTGGTGGGTCGTCTTCAATATCCTCATCAAAACGACCTTCAAGTTCATATTGCTCTCTTCTTTTCAAAACTTTTTGTCTATAAGTTTCTTCCACAAGTTATTCTCCTATAAGTGTGTTGCAAAATGTTTTTCCATTCAAAACAATTTCAGCAGCTCTCAAAACAATATCAATTCCGGCTTGCTCTTTCTTTGCTTTTGCAACATCATCAAAATCATTTTTGATTGACAAAATCTTTTTGTAAAAATGAGATTTTTTTGCATATTCCCAGAAATAAACATCATTTGTGACATTGTCAAATTGCCAAGGTTTTTTTGCAAGTGCATAGTGGACAATATTGATTTTTTCCACAGGTTTTTCGTATGCTGCTGTAAAATTCCAGTCACATGGCAAATACAAAATCTTGTCTTTACACAAATAGTTTAAATACATTTGATCTGGATCAACAGTGTCAAAGTTGAAGGTTGAAAGCAAATATCTAAATTTTTCTTCAATCTTGTTTTCTCTAAATTTTTCCAAGTTGATTGACAAAATTCCAGAATTTATATATCTGTCAGGGTTTACACCTACAGCCTTTTGAGCATATTCTCTAAATTCCTTTGTGCTGGCAACAAATCCTTCAACAACACCTGCAAGCATATTGTCGCCAAGGTCAATTTCCCAAAGCTTTGAAACATCGCCCAAAACAACAATGTCACAGTCAAGATACAAAATCTTCTTAAACTGTGGAAACATACTTTCAATAAAAAGTCTATAGTATGCAGCAAGTGAAAAGTGATAGATATTTCTGAAGCTTTCACTTATCTTTTCAATATTTTTAGAAATGTTATCAAAAGTGATTGAAACATTTGCATTTTGTCTAAGTTTAACCTTAAAGATGTTTTCTATCTTCAATCCAGTATTTAAAATATGAATATCATAAAAATAATTCTTTGATGAATTTTCAATAAGTGAGCCTATTGCAACATCCAAAAATGGAATGTAGTTGTCGTCAGTAGCAAAAAACACAGGGATAACTTCCAAGTTTTTAGGATTTTTCTTAAAAACATTTGTGTTCATAAAACCTCCTCGTCATTAAAGACAACATCATTATTACAAAATTTTATGAAAATTTAAAGTGAAAAATTCAAATTGCACTCCCAACCTCTTTTCACCAAATGGGAATTGCCAAAAACATATTCCCACCATATGGGAATTTGAATAAAAAGTTTCGAAAACACGAGCAAATCGTTTGTTTTTCTTTTTTTATAATGATATAATTTTTTTGAGGTGGAAATGGAAGACATAAAAGAAATTGTTGCAAAAAATTTGGTTGCACTCAGAAAGAAAAACAATCTCACACAACAAGATCTTGCAGAAAAACTCAATTATTCTGACAACACAGTCTCTCGCTGGGAAAGAGCAGAACTGTGCCCAAGTGTTGAAACACTTCAACAAATAAGTGTGGTTTTTGATGTGCCAATTGAATTGCTTTTTAGGTCAAACATCCTTAAACGAAATGAAGAAAACGAGAAAAGAAAAAAAATCAGAGTGCTTGTGACTTGCCTTCTTTGCATTTGTCTTTTGCTTTTTGGTGCTACAATAACCTTTTTCTATTGTCAATCTTTTTTAAATCTAAATCTTTGGACAATTTTTGTTTGGGTTATCCCAGCTTCTGCAATAATTATGTTTAGCTTTGGACTCTTCCTTAAACGAAGAACATTCCCATTTGTTATGCTCTCCCTTTTCATTTGGAGTTTTATCACAGCCTTCTATCTTCAATTTATGGAATACAACTTGTGGCTTTTGTTTACACTTGGTGTGCCTGCCCAACTTGCCTGGGCTGTTTGGTGTTATGTTATGCCAAGAAAATATAAAAAACCTTCAAAAGAAAAGAAAACTGAGCAGACTGAAATGGATTCTAAACAAGTTGAGTCCGAACAAAAATCTATAATTAAAAAACAAAAGTAATCACTCAAAATGAGTGATTTTTTTGTAAAACAAAAATCTTTGTGATATACTATATTTAATGAACGAAGACAAATCTATTATAAAAGAAGAAAGAAGATATCGTAGGGCAAGAAAAAAGGTTAAACTCAAAAGGATAAAATTTATACCTTTGAGATTTGCTGTCGCACTGACAATTATGCTTATTGAATTTTTGCTTGTTATTGGTGCAGTCGTAGCATTAACAATTTTTGTCCCTTACTTTTATATTGCAGTCGTTTTTACTCAGCTTGCAGTTTCCATAATGATTATAAACTCAAAAGACAATCCAGACTATAAGTCCCCTTGGCTGTTTTTTGTTTTGCTGATTCCAATAATTGGATTTATGAGCTACTTTATGTTTTATTCAAGAGAATTGACAAAAGGACAAAGCAAGCGAATATCATTTCAAAACAAAGTTTCCATCGATTTTGATGACTCAAAAAATATGAATCAACTTGAAAAACAAAACAGACGAGCTTTTGAGCAAGTGACGGTTCTTAAAAAATTTTCTTACACACATCTATATAAAAACACTAAAATTGATTATCTTCCAGATGGAAAAGCATATTTTGATTCTCTTTTGCAGGATCTCGAAAAAGCAGAAGAATTTATTTTTATGGAATATTTCATCATCGAAAACGGATTTTTCTGGAACAGTGTCCTTGATGTCTTGGAAGAAAAAGTAAGAAATGGTGTGGATGTCAAAATTGTCTATGATGATATCGGTTGTATGAAAAAACTTCCAAGCAGATATTACAAAACTTTGACAAAAAGAAGAATAGAAACAGTTCCATTCTCAAAACTTAAAGGGCAAGCAAACAACCGTTTCAACAACCGTAGCCACAGAAAAATGACAATAATTGACGGAAAAATCGCCTATACCGGCGGAATAAACATTGCGGATGAATACATAAACGAAATCGAAAAATTTGGTCACTGGAAAGATTGCGGAATCAGACTTGAAGGTCAAGCTGTCGGCGAAATGACAAAACTTTTTATTGTTGATTTCAATCTAAACTCAAAAAACAAAATTGAAGAGACAGAAAAATATTTTGTTGACTACAAAGTCGAAAACGAAGGTTTTTGTGTGCCATTTGGAGATGGCCCAAAACCTGCCTATAAATATAGAGTTTCAAAAACCTTGATTTTGGGGCTTATCAATCAAGCAAAAAAATCTGTTTGCATCACCACCCCATATCTTATTATTGATACCGAACTTGAACAATCTCTTGAAAATGCCGCTTTCAGAGGTGTGGATGTCAAAATCATAACCCCACATATTCCAGACAAAAGATCAATCTTCTTGATAACAAAAAGTTATTATCCAAAATTGTTGCAAGCGGGAGTCAAAATTTTTGAATATGCTCCAGGTTTCATCCACTCAAAAATATATGTTGTTGATGACAAATATGCTTTGATTGGCACAGTGAATATGGACTATCGCTCTCTTGTCCATCACTTTGAAAACAGTGTTTTTATTTGTGAACACGAAGTCATCAAAGATATTTCAAACGATTTCAACACCACCTTGCAAGACTCAGTCGAAATTTTTGAAGAAAATACAAAAGCAAATATTTTCTCAAGATTTATTTGGTCGCTGCTCAACATTTTTGCACCATTATTTTAAACAAAAAAAGAGTGAATTTTTCACTCTTTTTTATTTTCACATTTTTTGATGTTTTACATCTGTGTTTTGACAAATAATAAATCCGAACTTCAAATTGTTCAAATACCGATTTTTCTAGCAAAATTACTAAATTATTCCTGTCAAAAATCTTTATAAAAAAATAAATACCCCTAAATGCACTTGTATAAAAAAAATAATTATGTTATAATAACAGGCACATAAGGAGAAAAATAATGAATATTTGGAAAGATATAGATGAAAGCAGAATAAAACCTGATGATTTTATTGCTTGTATTGAAATTCAACAGGGAGACAAAACAAAATATGAACTTGATAAAGAAACAGGATGTCTGATTATGGACAGAGTTCTTTATACAAGCACACACTACCCAATGAATTATGGATTCATACCACTTACATATTGTGGTGACCATGACCCTCTTGATGTGTTTGTTTTGTGTTCAGAACCACTTGAAAGATTGTGTTTGGTAAGATGTTACCCAATTGGAGTCATCATTATGACAGACAGAAATCAGAGAGATGAAAAGGTTATCGCAATTCCATATGGTGATCCACAATACAACAACTATAAGGATATTAGTGAACTTCCAAATCACATCTTTGAAGAATTGATGCACTTTTTGAAAGTGTATAAGCAACTTGAAAACAAACCTGTTGAAGTGAAGGAACTTGGTGGCCATGAAAGAGCTTTGGGAATTATTTCTGAGAGCTTAGAATTTTACAAAAAAGAAATTCTCAAAAAATAGTAAAGACTAACAATTTTTTAAAAACAAAAAAATCACTCCGAAGAGTGACCTTGGTTGGCTTGAGTTTTAAATCACCAACTATATTCCCTTATACTCACTTTGTTCGTTTAAGGTGTCTATAAAAACAAAAAAGGATTGATTAACTCAATCCAAATCTGGTTGGCTTGAGTGG
>CAMOEU010000007.1 GCA_946612575.1 uncultured Clostridia bacterium | reverse complement strand
TACCTGCCTTACACTTTCCACAATAACTGCAGTTCTTTCCGCTGGTGCACTTGGCTTTGGAGCTTATGAATTGAACAACGAAAAAGAATTTTTGGGCATCTCCGCAGTTCTTGCTTCGCTTATTGGTGCTGCTGCAGCTGTTAAACTTGGACAAAAAGCAGCTCATCACAAAAGAGTTTACAAATCAATCAGACCAATTAAAGAACCAAAACAAAACACTGAAGTTGGAGCCGAAAAAACACTCTCATCACAAAACAAAAAAGTGCTTTTCTTCTCTTCAAAAAAAGAACTTAAAGCTTATCGCAAAGAAAAACATAGAAGAGAAAACGAATCTAAAAAACAAAAAGAACAAACAAAAAACTAGGCATCGCCTAGTTTTTTAATTTACAAATCCAAGTGAAATGAGAATCGCACGATTAACTTCTTTCATTTTTCGTTCGTCAATTTCAGTTATCTTTTCTTTGAGTCTTCGTTTGTCAAGTGTTCGAATTTGCTCTAAGAGCACAACCGAATTTTTTGGAAGATGATATTCTGTAGATGACAGTTCGATGTGAGTGGGAAGTTTTGCTTTTGTAAGTTGACTTGTGATGGCAGAAACAATGATTGTTGGGGAATATTTGTTTCCAACATCGTTTTGAATGACAAGCACAGGTCTAACTCCACCCTGTTCGCTTCCAACAACAGGGCTTAGGTCTGCAAAATATATATCTCCTCTTTTAACCGAACTCTCCATCTTCCTCACTCAAAAAGTTTTTAAAGTCACAAAGGTCTGCTTTTTCCAAGTCTTTCAAATCATCATAAATTTTGTCAAGACCTTGAAAATCTCCCTTCATTTTCAGTTTATGATTGGCAGAAGAAATTGTTGTTGAAACGACAAAATTTTCAAGGCTGCCAAACTCTTTTTCAATTTCTCTTACTTTTTTTTCAATTGTTTTATACATAAAACTTTTCTCCTGTTTCTTTCTTTTTATACCTTTCTAGTTTGAGAAAAGCACAAAAATTTATTCTTTAGTAATAAAAAAATGCCAATAGTTTGGCACTTTTCTTATTCAACAATCACGACCGCTCCGACAATGTTTTCTTGATGAGAAATTGAGATTTCGATTTTCTTTGCTTTGATTCTTTCAAACTGCTCCTTCATCTTTCCATAAAGTTTGATATATGGGGCTCCGTTTTCTTTGTGACAAAGTTCGATATCCCTAAACGAAACATTTTTGTCTTCAAAGTCAAGAGCTTTGAAAACCGCTTCCTTTGCAGACCAAAGGCTTGCCACTTTTTCTGCAAAGTTTTCTGGAAATTTTTTTATGTATTCAATTTCCCCATCAAGCCCAATTCTGTTAAGAAGTTTTTCTGGATATTTTATTTTATCAACTTGTTGCAAATCAAATCCAATCATCATTTTCTCCTTCGTTTTCAAAATCTATTGCCTCTTTCGTTGCTTTAAGTGCCACAGGATAATCATACCCTTTATACACCAAATGAGCAAGGCATTTTTGTTTGGTTTTTGCCGATTTTTCACGATTTTTCACGAATTTTTTTGCAAGAGCAATCGCATTTTCAATTTGACTGTCTTCATCAATGTTTTCAAGTAGCTCATCAATAATTTCTTTTGAAATTCCTTTGAGCCTAAGTTTGTTTATGATTGTGTTTTTCCCTTGTGATTTTGACATTGAAGCAAAATATTCTTTTGCAAATCTTTCATCATTGATAAGATTATAAGAGTGAAGTTTTTCAATTGTCGATTTTATTGTCTGCTCTGAAAAATTCTTTTTTCTTAAATAATCTTTCACACCTTTTTCTGTGACAATATATTTTTCCATATACGAAACAGCCATATCAAAAGAAAGTTTTTTATCGTTTTCAAATTTGATTTTCTCTAACACACTCTCTTCAAAATCATCGCCTGTTTTGATTTTGTGAAATGCAAGTGTTTCGTCCAAAAAAATCCCAAACCACTTGTCATCAGCATAAATATGATATCTGTTTGTTTTTGCAATTTGCTTGATTTTTGTGATTATCATTTAAGCACCTCACTTGTCACTTTTGTGTATGCTCTCACAAGTCCGCCAGCACCAAGTTTGATTCCACCAAAATATCTAACCACAAAAACAGCAACATCACTTTTTCCTTTCTTTTGCACAACCGAAAGAATTGGTCTGCCGGCAGTTCCACCAGGTTCGCCATCATCAACAGCTTTTTCAAGAAATGGACTTTTAAGTGAATATGCATAGCATATATGTGTGGCTTTTTTGTGTTCTTTTTTAAGTTTCTCAAGTGCAGCTTCAACATCTGTGGTCGTTTTGCATTCAAAAAGATAGCCAATAAATCTTGACTTCTTTTCGATATACTCAACTTCCTTCACAAGATTTTCCATTAAACCGCCTTAACTTTGATGAAACTCTTTTTACCTTTCTTCAAAAGTGCTCCATCTCCAACATCGTTTGCACTGATTTGAAGGTCAAATTTAGAAACTTTTTCGTTTTTAAATGTTATCGCTCCGCCCTGAACAAGTCTTCTGGCTTCACTCTTTGATGGAGCAAGATTAACTTTGAAAAGCAAGTCACAAATTCCAAGTGGAAATTCTGCTTTTGGAATTTCCACAACAGGAGCATCATCTCCGCCATCAGCAAACAGATTTTCACTCATTTTTCTTGCAAGTGAAGCATCCTCTTCTCCACGAACAAACTTTGTGATTTCATAAGACAAAACTTTCTTTGCATTGACAATGTCTTCTGCGATAAGTCTTCTCACTTCATCCATTGGCACATCAGTGAAAAGTGCAAACATCATCTCGACACAAGCATCTGGGGTTTGGTAAACACCTTGATAGAAATCATATGCTGAGATTTTTTCCTTATCAATCCAAATTGCTCCTCTTTCTGTCTTTCCCATTTTCTTCCCATCTGGAGTGAGAAGAAGTGGATTTGTTGCACCGATAAGATTGACATTTGTCCCGTTTGCAAAGTTGAGTTTTCTTTGAAGCTCAACCCCAGCAACAATGTTTCCCCATTGGTCTTGACCGCCATATTGCAAAGTGCAACCATATTTTTTGTTTAAGTAAACAAAGTCATATGCCTGCATAAGCATATATCCCATTTCAAAGAAAGTAAGCCCGCCTTCTTCAATTCTCTTAGAATAAATTTCATTTGAAAGCATTTTGTTGACATTAAAATGCACACCGACTTCTCTCATAAAATCAGTGTAAGCATAATTTTTAAACCAATCAGCATTGTTGACAATAATTGCAGGATTGTCGCCATCAAATTTCAAAAAGACTTTGAGTGAGTTTTTGATTTTTTCGATATTGTTTGCAATATCTTCCTTTGACATAACCTTTCTCATCTCCTGCTTTCCACTTGGATCACCAATGCAAGCAGTTGCACCTCCCATCAAAAGCACAACTTTGTGACCTGCTTGTTGGAATCTTCTCAAAATGCAATATGGCACACAGTGTCCAATATGCAAACTGTCAGCAGTAGGATCTGTGCCTTCATAAAGTGTGATAGGCTCTCCGCTTTCAATTTGTTTTTTGAGGGCTTCTTCATCTGTGCATTGATACAAAAGTCCTCTTTCTTTCAAAACATTAAACAAATTTTTGTCTGTCATTTTTCTCTCCTAAACAAAAAAGCACACTCATTCCAATTTTTAGGACGAAGTGTGCATTCGTGGTACCACCTAAATTCCCGACAATGTCGGCTTATTATGCCATTCGCAGGCAAAATCGCGCAAAACTTGAAACAATCGTAATTCGAAATTCTTTCAAATGCAAAGTTTTTCACCAACCAACTTTTCTCTGTGCCATCAAAAGACTCTACTGAAATTGCCCCACCATCTTGATTTACCCTTTCATTTTACCAAAGTGAAAAATTCTTGTCAACAAAAAAATTGTTTTTAAGTATATAAAAAAGATTTTGGAAAAACAATTTAAAGTGATAAAATTGTTTTGCAAAAAGGAGAACATTATGAAAATCAAAAAAATTGTTGCTTATGAAGTTATTGACAGTCGTGGAAATCCAACTGTAGAGTGCAAACTCACACTTGAAAACAATATGTCAGTTTATGCCCTTGTCCCAAGCGGTGCATCAACTGGAGAAAGAGAAGCACTAGAGCTTCGTGATGGTGGAACTCGTTTCCACGGAAAAGGTGTTTTGAAAGCTTGTGAAAATGTAAACAAAATAATTGCTCCAAAACTTATTGGAAAAGATGTTTCAAAACAAAAAGAAATTGATGAGATTATGCTCAAACTTGACGGAACAGACTTCAAAACAAAACTTGGTGCAAATGCAATCTTGTCAGTAAGTCTTGCTGTGGCAAAAGCAAATGCTCTTGTTAAAAACAAACCACTTTACAAAACTCTTGGAAACGGCTCGCTTATCCCTACACCTATGATGAATGTAATCAATGGTGGTGCACATGCAGACTCAAATGTTGATTTTCAAGAATTTATGATTATGCCAATCGGTGCAAAGACATTTGCTGAAGCAATGAGATATGCAAGTGAAACTTTTATGGAACTTAAAAAAGTTTTGAAGAAAAAAGGCTATCAAACAGCTGTCGGAGATGAAGGCGGATTTGCTCCAAATTTCAAAAACAATGAAGAACCTCTTGAAGCAATCATCGAAGCAATCAAAAATGCTGGTTATACCCCTGGAAAAGATATTGCAATCGCAATGGATGTTGCTGCAAGCGAATTCTATGACAACAACACAAAAAAATACAACCTTGCAAAAAGTGGAAGCGGAGAAAAGACAACCGCTCAAATGATTGATTGGTATGCAGACCTTATCAAGAGATATCCTATCATATCAATTGAAGACCCACTTGGTGAAAACGATTGGGAAGGCTGGACAAAAATCACTAAAAAACTTGGAAAGAAGATCCAAATTGTTGGTGATGACCTTTTTGTGACAAACAAAGTTTTCCTTCAAAAGGGAATTGATACAGGTGCTGCAAATGCAATACTTATCAAACTCAACCAAATTGGCTCTCTCACAGAAACACTAGAGACAATCGCCCTTGCAAAAGCAAATGGCTACAACACAATCATTTCTCACAGAAGCGGAGAAACAGAAGACACATTTATTGCAGACCTTGCTGTCGGCACAGAAGCAGGACAAATCAAATCTGGCTCTATTTCAAGAACAGACAGAGTTGCAAAATACAACCAACTCATCCGTATTGAAAGAGAACTTGGCAAAAAAGCTAAATTCAACATTTAAAAACAATTTTCGACAAAAAGGGTATTTACAAAAACAAAAAAATATATTATCATAACAGCATAGACAAACCGAAACTCTCTAAAATGAGAGTTTCTTTTACACACTAAAAGGAGAAAAAATGGAAAATAAAGTTGATCAAGCAGTCATTCTTATGGGTGGTCTTGGCACAAGATTTTTGCCTGCAACAAAAATTATTGCAAAAGAGATGTTTCCAATTGGAAGCAAGCCTGCTGTTATGTATCATCTTGAAGAGCTTTATCAAAGCGGGATTAAAAATGTTTATATCATTGTTTCAAAAAAGAAAAAGAATGTTGCGGAATTTTTCAAAAGAGACAAAAAACTTGAAAGAAGTTTAAAAAATTTACATAGAGAACATATGCTTGATGAATATAACGAACTTTTAAGCAAAATGAAAATTAAAATCATTGTTCAAGGCAAACTCAATGGCTCTGGTGGTGCAATTTATTATGCAAAAAAATATACAAATGGCAGACCTTTTGCTCTCATTCTTGGAGATGACTTGTGCAAGGCAGAAAAAGGCAAACTTCCTGCAATAGGTCAACTTTGCAAAACTTATGAAAAAACAGGGAAAAATGTCATTGGTGTAAAGCAATTTCCAATTGAAGTTGTCCCAAGATATTCTTCAGTTGTGATTGGCAAAAAGATATCTTCAAAATCAAATGAAGTTTTGGATATTATAGAAAAACCTAAAAATCCACCAACAAACCTTGTTGGTCTTGCAAGATATGTTTTGACAAGTGACATATTTGATGAGATTGTGAAGTGCCCTAAATTTGAAAATGACGAACTTAGATTCACAGATGCTCTTACAGCTCTTTCAAAACAAGGAAAAGTCGTTTCTTGTGAATTTGATGCAAGATATTATGATTGTGGAAACAAACTTGAATACACAAAATGTTTGATTGATTTTGCTCTTGAAGACAAAGAAATAAGACCAAAACTTAAAGAATATTTAAAAGAAAGAAGCGAATAATTCGCTTCTTTTTTATTGTTTCTTATTCAAAAATCCGCTTTCGGATGCAAATTTTTAATCTTTTTTGTCAAAAAGTGTGTTGAAATCAAAGTATTTGCCATCCTCTTTTACTCCAACAAAAGTGTCAATATTTACATTGTGAATGCTCTTGAAAATATGATGCTCAACATCCGGAATTTTGTTTTTAAGAGACTTTATAAAATTTTTTGTTTGAAGTCTTGCAGATGCTGTTTCATCAACCGCACATACTTCTGTGAATCTGCAAGCACAATTCAAAAATTTCAATTTGTTTGCATCTCTCCACAAACAGATATCATCTTCGTTTACACAGTAAAGCGGTCTGATAAGTTCCATTCCTTCAAAATTTTGTGACTTCAATTTTGGTGGCATTGCTTGAAGTTGTGCCCCATATAGCATCCCCATAACCGTCGTCGTGATGACATCAGTAAAATGATGGCCAAGTGCAATTTTGTTGCAGCCTCTGTTTTTTGCTTCGTTATACAGATAACCCCTTCTCATTCTTGCACAGACATAACAAGGAGAGCCTTCCAAATTTACCACACTATCAAAAATGTTTGTTTCAAAAAATTCAATTGGAATCTCAAGTTTTTTTGCATTTTCTTCAATTTGTTTTCTGTTTTCTTTGTTATAGCCAGGATCCATACAAATATAGCAAACATCAAAATTGGTTTCGCTATATTTTTTTAGCATTTTCATAAGAAGAGCCAAAAGCATACTATCTTTCCCGCCAGAAATGCAGACGGCAATTTTGTCGCCATCGTTTACAAGTTTATATTCTTTTAGGGCAAGAATAAACTTTGACCAAATGCTTTTTTTGAATCTTTTTGTTATTCCCCTTTCAATTTCCTGTGCTTTTGTAAACTCTTTTTCCATATGCATATAATACACTTTTTAAGATAAAAAAGCAAGGTTTTGTTTCCCTTGCCATAAATCATTATTTGTTTGTTTTGTCGCCATCATTTATATACAAAATTCCGAGTGTATTTTCTCCGCAGTGACTTGTGATTGTCGCTCCTGCTGTGGTTTCGTAAATATTTTTAAAACCTCTCTCTTTGAGAGCTGTCTTTGCAGCATCAATCATCTCTGGAGTTGCTGTGGTGTATGTCACAAAGCCGATTGAAAGGTCTGGATTGTTAAACTCATCCAAAGTGTCTTTACAATATTTTGAAATAACCTTGTTCATATTTCCAAGATATTTTTTATGCACTCCCATTGCACCTTGTTTCAATATGATTTGTGGTCTAATTTGCATCAAATTTGCACCAAGAAGGGCAATTGAAGAGCATCTTCCACCTTTGTGAAGATAGTCAAGTTTTTTAATAACAAAACTTGCTTGCACATTAGGGACTCTCTCTGAAACTTTTTTATAAACATCTTCCGCTTCAAAACCTTTGTTTGCAAGCTCTCTCGCATAAATTGCAAGAAGAGCAATTCCTGTTGACAAAGAAAGTGAGTCAACAACAAACACATTTTCAAGTTGTTTACTTGCAGAAATCGCATTTCCACAGGCACTTGTGATTTTGCTTGAAAGGCAGATGTGCACAACAGCATCATAATCTTTTAGCAATTTTTCAAAATATTCTTTATAGGCAAATTCATTTATTGCAGTGGTCTTTGGCAAAACTTTGTTTTTATCAACAAACTCAAAAATTTGTTGTGGTGTTATGTCAACTCCATCTGTATATTCCTTGTCACCCAAAATAACTGTGTATGGGATGACACTTATATCATATTTTTCTTTCAATTCCGGTGTTAAATCAACAACACTTTCAGTCGAAATCGCAATTTTCATATCCTTATCTCCTTCACAATTTATTATACCACCATTTCCAAATAAAAAGAAAAGAAAATCAAAAAAAGAAGAACTAATCTTCTTTCTTTTCTATGGTAAGTTTAAGACAAGTTGTTGCACCTTCATCAACTCTGACTTTTTCGCTCACTTCAATGCCTGCAATAACAAACACTTCGTTTCCACTTGCAAGCACAGGGATGAAATCTCTCAGTCTTACTGGCACTTTTTTGTCAATAAGATATGACTTGAGTTTTTTTGTTCCGCCACCAAATTTTTCAAATATGTCACCGTCTTCTCTATATCTCCACTTGGCATCTTTTGGCACTTTTTTACCGTCAAAGAAAAGTGCTTTTGATTTGTTTCTGGCAATTTGCTCTGTTTTTGCTCTTTTTATTGAAACAACTCCAAATGCCACATCAAAATTTTCCACCTTAAGAGGTCTATCAAGTTCTGGTTTTTCAACATATGTGTTTTTAAATGTCAAATAATCATATTCTTTGCTAACAGTCACATCAAAAGGCAAGTTTATCATTTTTCCATTTTCCATATTGACTGCAAGGTCTCTGACCATTTCAATATGTTTTTTCTCAATATCCTTGTTTACTCCGATAAGCGAAAGTGCTTTGAAAGTCATTCTGCTGTAAATTGAACTGCTTCTATAAAAATAGCTGCAAGGCATTTGCACAACCTTGTCATCGACAATAAGCGAATTTATATCCATTTGACTTTTGATAAATTCATCATCTTCGCTGACAGCAAGTGCAAAATTGTTTATCGCCTCAATCGCATTTGGCCATTTTTTCAAAATGTCTTTCATAACAACATTTCTAACATAATTTCTTGCATAAGAAATGTCATTGTTGCTTTGGTCCTCAACATAGTCAATGTTGTTTAGTGAAGCATAATCTTCAATCTCCTGTTTTGAAACTGGAAGCATTGGTCTGATGTATATTTTGTCTCTAACTGGGTCCATTCCTTTTGCACCAGAAACACCGCAACCACGGAAAATGTGCATCAAAATTGTTTCTGCTTGATCACTTTGATGATGAGCAAGTGCAATTTTGTCCACAACATCTCTTGAAATCAAACTTTCAAAAACACCATATCTGCCTTCTCTTGCTGCAGTTTCGATGCTTATCTTCTTTTCCTTTGCAATTTTTGGAGAGTCAATCGTAAATTTGTATGCCCTAACTCCCATTTCTCTGCATTTTTCCAAAACAAATCTTGCTTCATCATCACTTTCTTCTCTAATTCCGTGATTGATATGAATCGCAACAACATCAATGTCAAGGTCTTGTTTGTGTTCGTTTAGAAAATGCAAAAGACACATAGAGTCAATGCCGCCTGACACTCCAACTCCAATAACTTGACCCGAACGAATAAGTTTATGTTTTTTGATAAAGTCTAAAATTTTGTCCATAATTCACCTTGTTTTTTATGGTTTAATTATACCATCAAATTGAATTAAAGACAATAGCAAAAACTCAAAAACATCAAAAATGCACCTAAAAATCAACTTTTTTTCAAAAATTTGACCAAAATTTTGAAAAATTTATAAAAAATCAAAAATTTAACACCTTAACCACGACCACAGTCATGTCATCAACAGCATAACCATTGTTGTTTGAAAGAGCTCTTTCAATAAGTTCATCTGCAAACTCTTGTGGATTTTTTGTTTTGATTGACTTTATCACCTCTTTAAGCAAAACAACACTCTCAAAACTGTCTGCAACACCATCCGAAACCATAACAACAAAGTCTTTTGCACAAACCACATTTTTTGAAATGTTTGGTTTGCTTTGCTCGACAATCCCAAGTGGCAAAGCACCCGCTTCAATTGTTTTGCACTCATCCTCATTTAATATAAATGAATTTGGACTTGCCATTTTGATAAAATCCGCAATTCCATCCTTTTGATCAATAATACAAATATCAAGAGCTGAAAAAATCTCTTCTTTATACAGTGAAAGAAGCTTGTTTACCGAAGATAATATAATTTCATTATCAAATCCTGCCTTATAAAAATTTTCAACAAGTGAAATAGAAAGTTCGCTTTGATCTTTTGCCCTTTCTCCACTTCCCATACCATCGTTTATTGCAAACAAAATTTTGTTTCCGTCAAGTTTGACAATGCTGTATGTGTCACCACTAACTTTTGAGCCGTTTTTTGTTTTTTGGCTAACTCCAAAAATGCAATCAAATTTTGGAGCAGTCTGCAAGTTGATGACAGTATAACCTGGTCTGTTTGATGGAAACATTTCATAAACAGACATCTTTTTTCCGCAAATTTTGCTTACGGAATCAACTATTTTAGGTTTTGCAACATCTTCATTTTTCACAACAAGCGAAACTTCCATTGTCCAAACATCTTTTTCAAAAACAACAGCATCAATACAGATGATGTTGAAATATGCAAGTTCGTCCAAAATTTTGTTTTCCCTGACCGTGTCAAATGAAATGTTTGTTTCCACATCCCGTGAAAGCGAAGTCATAACTTTTGAAACCCCAAGAAGTTGGTCTGCAATAATGAGTTTGCTTGTGTCAACATCCTTAACCATATTCATATATTTTTTGTATTGTCCAGTAAGTGTGTTTACACTCCCCAAAATCGAATTTGTCTGTTTGCATCTTGAAGTGAGATATGAAGGAATGTCAAGTAGTGTCGCTTTGCCTTTTTCAAACGAGATTGTTATAAGCTCATCAAAAACTTTTTTGGTATCCTCAGCAAAAGTTCTGTGACAGTGATTTCTCTCTGGACAAAACGAACAAATCTTGCTTGAAATTTCTTGTTTAAGCAGTGTTTTAACTTCCTCAAGAGACATTCCTCTTTTGAGCATATTTCTGTATATAATATTCATCTCATTGAAGACTTCGCCCAAATTACCAAGTCTCTTGTGTAAGATTTCTCTGTTTCTGTTTGCGACATTTTTCATTGCAATTCGGTCTTTTGAAAGATTGAAAATTGCAGAAATTTCGTTGCAAAAACTCTTTGGAAAACACAAAAAAACTGCACACGAAATCAAATTTGGTAAAATTTCGATAATACCATACGACGAATATAAGCAAAAATAAAACCCACAAACCACTTCAGCCGCAAGCAGAGAGACTGTCATAAAAATTTTTAATCTCATTTTGAAAATAAGTGCAAAAACAGCCCACATCATAAACGGTGCAAAAAAGAGTGGATTGTTTGTTGACATAAGAGCACCAAGACCGGAAACTGCAGCGACAAGCAGTGTGAGTGTTGGTGTCGAGCAATATGCAAAAATCAAAATCACAAAACATACAAAAAGTTTCAAAAAACTGAATTTTTCAATGTTTATCACACACAGTCCACTTGCGATTGCCGCAATAATGACAAACAAACTCACAATCTCAAGATTTGTCAATTTGTTTGTGAATCCTCTGATTATTATCGCTTCAAAAACATTTATGCACACAAACATAAACACCAGGCTTATTGCGATTTCAACTATCCCATAAACAAAAAACTGCCCAGATAGAATTTTGAAAACTAAATTTGCCGTTTGTCCCAAGACAATATAAATGTAAAATTCCCACTTTTTGAAACTCTTTTTTGCCAAAATGTGAAAAATATATGGCAAAATTAGACAAAAAATGTTTACAAGCAAAACAATTGAAAATTCCATTGTTGGGCTGTGACACACTCCCCCAACAATATATGCAGGCACCAAAAGCCAAATTTTTTGATTTGCCCAAGCAAGAGCATAAAACATTGCAATTGCAAACGGAAAAACAAGATTGTTTATCCCTGCATTAAACAAAACAAAAAACAAGAGCGAAAAAATAAAAAATTTTAGAATGTAAAGCAAATATTTGTTTGTATTTTTTCTCATAAAAACCTTCTTTCAATCTATTTTAGAAAATATAAGAAAGAATTTTTTAAGAGAAATTTGTCAAATTGACTCGAAAAACAAGTTTTTTTGCAAAAATAAAAAGCATATTTCTATGCTTTTTTGTTTTCTATCACTCTAAGATAGTCTTTATATGCCTTTTCAACAGCTTTGTCCCAAGAAACATACAAATCTTTGTAGGCATTTTCACAGATTTGTTTATATTTCTTCTCATCTTTAAAGATTTCTTCAATCTTATCTGCAAATTTTTCCACTGAGTTTTCTGCAATGTATCCATTCACATCTTCAGTCACTGTTGCTGCTGTAGCTGCACCTCTTAAAAAGACAGTTGGTGTTTTTTGTGATGCAGCTTCAATTTGCACCAAACTGCTTGCATCATAAAGTGATGGAAACAAGAACAAATCTGCCATATTATAATATTTTGAAATTTCGATTCTGTCAGTAATCTTTCCTGTGAAGATAACATTATCAGTCAAGCCATCATCATTGATTTGTTTTTTAAGTTTTTCTTCATCAGTGCCTGTGCCGACATAGAACATCTTAAATTTAAATCCTCTGTCCTTCAAAATCTTTAAAGAATCTGCAATAAAGAAAATGTTTTTCAGAACTGTGAGTCTGCCAATAAACAAGAAAACTTTTTCATCCTTTTTGACATTGTGTTTTTCTTTTAAAGCTTCAATTTGTTTTTCATCATCAAACAAAACCATATCAGTTCCGTTGTTTTGCACACCTGGGAATTTCTTTGCACCATACTCAGAAAAAACTTGAGCAATTGCACTGTTCACCGCCCAGCATTCATCACACTTGTTGAATGTTCTCATAATTGTCGCAACCATAATGTTTGTAAGCCCTCTAAGTTTGACTGCTTTTTTGAAGTCTTGCTTAAACTGACTGTGAAGAGTTGCAACAACAGGAATGTTGTGTTTCTTTGCATACTTCACACCCATCTTTCCAATTGAAAATGGAGAATGAATGTGCACAATATCAAGATTTGCTTCTTCAAGTGCTTTCTTAAAATTTTTGTCACTTTTTGGAAGTGGCAAATCATAGTCAAGAAATGGTAAGATCATCCTTTTATTGCACCTAACCACTTTGTATGGCAAAGTGCTGTCATCATATTCTTTTCTGCCCTTTGGAGCAAAAACTGTCACATCACAAAATTTTGAAAGTCTCCTTGCATAGTTGTCAACAACCATAATAACACCGTCGACCATAGGGAAGAATGTGTCAATAAAAAGACCAATTTTAAGTTTCTTTTGCATATATCTCTCCTTAATCAATTTTATCACAACAGGAGAGTTTCTTGCAAACGAAATCAATTTGATTTGTTTTGATATGCATAAAACTTCAAAACCCCGCAAAGAAGATAATAACAAAATTTCCCAACATACTCATCATCTTGAAGTAATAATTCTTCTTGCTCATTTGACAAAAATCCACACTCCACCAAAATTGCTGGCTTGTCTGTGCAATTTAAGATGTAATAATCTCCCACTTTTGGTGTTTTGTGAACATATTCAATGGTTGTTGAAAGACTGTCTGCAACAGCTGTGGCAAGAGCCTTTCCACCTTCATTTCCTTTTGCATAAAAAATATGTGCTCCCCGTGTGCTTGAAGAAGAAAAACTGTTCATATGAATGCTTAAAACAAGGTCTGGATTTGCATTTTTTATCTTTTCCTCTCGATTTTTCATCTCACTCTTTTTCTTGCTCTGAGCAGTTTCATCATAAAGACCATCCATATTTTCTCTCGTCAAAATTGGGATAAAACCAAATTCACTGCAAAGAGATTCAAGTTTTTTTGCAAATTTCAAGTTCAACTCGCTTTCACTTATGCCAGTCGTCTTTCCACTTGCACCACCATCAATTCCACCGTGACCAGCATCAATAACAACAATTTTTTTCATGACTGGTCTATTTGTTAATGTCACTCCAAAAACCGCACTCAAAACCACTGCAAAAGAAAAAATACAAATTGCAAAAATTTTTATGAATTTCTTTTTTAAAACAAAAACACTCATAAGATAATCTTATTCACAAACAAAACAAAAATATGAGTATAAAAGTTTGATGTCTTTTTAATTCTTGCACAAATCACAACTTCAACATGCTTTTTATTTGCTTGACAGCGAATTTTTTGATTGTTAAAATAGAGATATGAAAAAATTATGTCTATTTTTTGCTTTTGTTTGCAGTTTTTTCTGTTTTTTTGGTGTCAACTTTGCAACCGCGGAAGCTGATACTCTCACTTTTGTTGTCACAGCAAACAAGGCAAATGTCTATGAAGAAGCGGCTTTCAGTTCGACAGTTTTAAAAACTTTGTCACACAAAGATGAAGTCAAAATTGAAATATCAATGAATGAGCCTGTCGAATATGTCACTGGAAATTATGTTTTCTACAAAATTGATGGCAGTGGCTACATTCTTTCTGATCTAATTTGTCAAAAGACAAAAACAATAACTTCCATTCCAAATTTCAATGCAAAAACAAATGAAGAGTGCTTTGTTTATTTCCTTGATAACGACCTTTACACAAAATCAGAAATAAAACTTTCAAAAAATCAAGAGATTTTCTTATATAAAGGTTATGACAAAAATGCCGAGCTTACTGCAGTCGCCTTTGTCTATGAAAACGAAGTTTATTATGGTTTTTTGCAAACAAAAAATGTTTCTCCAAATGGAATCAATCCTGTTGTGATAACAGTCATCACACTTGTTATGGCAATTTTGGGTATTGCATTTGCTTGGGTCTTCATTCAAGGAAAAAAGAAGAAAAAAATGGCATAAAAAATTGAAAATGCTCCTTTTTGGGTGTAGGATTGCTCAAAAAGGAGTTTTTTTATGGATAAAATAAATTTTTTGGAAGACGAATTTGAAGATTTGAAAAAATCAATTTTTAACAATTCTTCAAGCGGTGCAATCGGTAAGAATGCAGCCACAACAACCGGTGGTGCAGCCGGGGACGATGCATTGTCAATGTCAGGTTTTGCTGGCGGACAAAATGCTCGTGCAACCGTTGATGGAGCAGTTCAACTTGGTCAAGGCACAAACAACGATGCAAACACACTACAGTTCCACTCATACAAACTCTTGGAGGAAGATGGAAAAATTCCAAATGACAGACTTAATCTTGACAACACACCTGTTGACGGAAGCACAAATCCAATCTCAAGCAGTGCTGTCTTTAGTTCTATTCATCCATCAGCAACAAATATAACTCTAAATTCAAATTATGTTGATATTTCCGCTGGTGGAAATGCATTTTATGTAAAAATAGGAAATATCGTTTTTGTGCATATAAATGATATAACTTTAAAA
>CAMOEU010000006.1 GCA_946612575.1 uncultured Clostridia bacterium | reverse complement strand
CAAATGCCATCAAAAAGTTTTTAACTTTGCTTGCCCACATATTGTGGAAAGAAAGTCTGATTGCAGAAATAAGTGAAAGATTTTGTTTTTCTTTGCCAATTTTTTTCTTTTTTGTTTGTTCAACTTTCTGCTCGTTCTTTTCATCTTTTGACAAAACAAGGGGATTATTTTCAGTTTTTTGATAGTTTTCGTTTATTTTGTCGCCAACAATTCTTCCATCGGCAATCTCAACAACTCTTGAAGAGACCGAAGCCACTTTTTCTGAGTGGGTGACCATAATCACAAGTTTGCCACTGTCAGCAATCTCTTTCATTATATCCAAAATTTGCATTGATGTTTGGCTGTCAAGGGCACCAGTAGGCTCATCCGCAATGATAATTTCTGGATCGTTGATAAGTGCTCTTGCAATTGCAACTCTTTGTTTTTGTCCGCCAGAAAGTTGGTTTGGTTTTTTCTTGAGCTGGGTTTCAAGTCCAACTCTTTTGAGCATATTTGTTGCCTTTTCAATCTTCTCTTTTTCTGGCATATTTGAAAGTGTAAGGGCAAGAGTGACATTGTCTAAGATAGACAAATGAGAGATAAGATTGAAAGACTGAAAAACAAAACCGACTTTGTTTTTGCGGTATTTGTCAAGTTCTTTCTCGCTCAAGTTTCTCAAGTTTTCGCCATCTGCGATGATTTGTCCAGAAAAATCTGAGTCAAGTCCACCGATAAGATTCATAAGAGTGCTCTTACCGCTTCCGCTTTCGCCGACAATTGAAACAAGTTCGCCTTTTTCAAAATCAACATTTATGTCATATAGGGCTTGAAAAGACTCATTTTTGTTTAGTTTGTATGACTTGTTTACATTTAAAAGTCTAAGTGCTTTTTTCATTTTTTACTCCTGATAATTTGATGCAATCACTTGTGCATTTGCAAAAATTTGGTCAATAACTTTCTTGAATGTTTCCAAATCTTTTTTGCTTATGTTTTCAACAAGTTTTTTGTTAAGACTTTCTCTTATAGCTTTGCATTCTTCCGCAAACTTTTCACCTTTTTTTGTCAGGGTGATAGGAGAGTTTTCATTTGGATTTATCATTTTCACAAGACCCAAATTTTGCATCTTGAGAAGTGTTCTGCTTGTGTGAGCTTTATTGCAAGAAACACAGTCAGAAAGTTCTTGCTGAGTGCGAATTGTTTTGCTGTATAATGTTTCGGCAAAAACAACCATTCCAACATTCATTTCACTGTTTAACATTCTTCCAAATGCTTGTTCGTAAATTTTTTTAAAGTATGTACATTTAACCAAATCTTCCATTTTTTCTCCTATTAAGTTGATTAGTCAACACAGATAATAACATATTATATTTTTTAAGTCAAATTTTTGATAAAAAAAAGACCAAATAATTTGGTCTTAATTGTTGTTGTCATTATAAAAATCAAATGCTTTCATAATTTCTTCAAGGTCTTCCGTTGGGTTTAGGGCTTCTTGGAAACTGAAACCACTTTCACTTGGTGGAATTGCTTGTGGTGGGATGTATGTGAAGTTGTGTTTTTTCTCCACTTTTTTGTCCGGGGTGATAACAGTCTTGTTTTGTCTTGCTTCACGACTTTCATATTCATAAAATTTTGGCTTTGTATCATAGAGAGGTTTGTCAATTTTTGAATATGGTTGTGTCTTTGCATAGTCAAAACTTGATTTTTGATATGAAGGTGTTTCTTCTATTTCATCATCATTCTCTTCAACATCATCTTCTGACTCATAAGTGTCGTTGTCATCAATTTCTTCTTCATCAACTTCATCTTCAAAATCTTCGTCTGTTTCTTCTTCATCATCAAATTTAAAATCATCATAAGAAGGTTTTTGAGAAGATTTTGTCTCTTGTTTTGGTGTGCTTTCGACTTTGCTTTCGTTTTTCTTATAGTTTTGCATTTTGTTTAAAAGCATTCTCATGCTGTCGTTTTCTGAGTTGACAGGGTGGGTGATTGCTTTTGTTTTTTCAAGGTTTTCTTTATATGAAGATATTGTTTTTTCAAGTTCGTCAATAAGAGCGGCATAATCTTTGTCTCTTCTGTGTTGTGGAAATTTGATTTCAAGTTCGTTTATAATAAATTCAAGTTTGTCAAGCACAAGGCTGTTGATTTTCATTGAGCCTTCTTCTTGATATTTTTTCTGCTTTTCAATGACATTTTTAATGTTTTGTTCTTTAAATTCAATCTCTTGTTTTTTTGTGCTAAGTTCCAAAAGTTTTTTCTCAGCATCCAAAACTTTAAACTTTTCAGCCATAAGTTTTGTTTCATAATTTGCTCTCATTGATTGAATAAATGCATCTACTTCGCTCTTTTTGTAGCCATTAAACTCTTGTTGAAACATTTTATCTTCTCCATTTTATGCTTGAAAGCACTGTCACTATCAATAATACCAAAAATGGCACTGTAAAATCAATAAAAATTTGAAAACTTATGATTTTTTTTATAAGTAAAAACCCATACAAAGCAAAATAACTTATCGAAAAAGCAAGAATTAGATGAAAATTTTGCCTATAAAACAAAAATGTGATAAATGAAGCGATGCAAAAGCAGGCGGGAATCAAAATGGGAAGGTATGTTGTATCTTTTTTCAAAAGTGTCACAAAGCCTGCCGCACAAATAAGACAGAGAAGACTGCCAAGATAAAGACTGCTGTCAATTTTGAAGAGAAAACTTTTTGTAAGTTCGAAAACTCCCACACAGCCGCAAAATGAGAAAAACCAAAGCGAGGGGATTTTGAAAAGAAAGATGGACAAAAACAAAAGTGTGATAAAACAAAAAAACATAGATATTGCCACAATCAGCAAGACTATGTTCTTTTTTATTCCAAAAACTCTTCCTTCCATAGAAGAATTATTGCAAAATTTCAGATATTTATTCTTTTATTTTTCCTTGGAGTTGTCATTGTTTTGTTCGGTTTGAATCTTTGTCTCTTTTTCTGCTTGAGCATAAGAAAGAGGTGGGCGATTTTTGTTTTTTATTGCACATGTGATGATATAAGCAAGGCCAGCAACAACAAACACAAGACTCAAGACCTGAGAAACTCTCATTGGTCCAAGGTAGAGACTGTCTGTTCTTAAACCCTCAATGAAAAATCTGCCTGTTCCGTACAACACAAGATAATATGCTGCAATCATACCGTTTGTCTTAAACTTAACTTTGTATAAAAGAGTGATAAGCACTGCAAAGGTCGCAAAATTCCACATACTTTCATAGAAGAAAGTCGCAAGATGCCATTCATGAACAGCATCAATATAAACTGAGAAAGGAAACCATTGCAAGTTAGGGTCGGTGACTACTGTTCCGTATGCTTCTTGGTTGAAGAAGTTTCCCCATCTGCCAAGACCTTGAGAGAATATCATTGCAACAACAATTAGGTCAATCAGTGCAAAGAAGTTTTTCTTGTGAATAAGACAATAAATTCCCACAGCGAGAGCACCGCCAATAAGTCCACCATAAAAAGCAAGTCCACCTTCCCAAATCTTGAAAATGTCAACAAAGTTTGTATAGTGGTCAAGTCTAAACAAAACATAATAAAGTCTTGCACCGATGATTGCAAGTGGAATGACATAGCAGGCAAGGGTGATTATGTCATCAGATTTGAAACCTCTTTTCTTTGCAATAAGGCAGGTGATAAGCACACCAAAAAAATATGCCAGTGCACTTGTTATGCCATAAAAATGAATTTGAAGTCCAAATAAACTGAAACTGTTTGGAATTGAAATAAGCATAATTTTCCTTTTAAATTTGTTTATAGTTTTTGTATATCACAGAAACAAAAAGTTGGTCGTTCATATCAGCTGCATCGCAAGTTGAGAAGATTGTGAAAGTTTTTTCATCTTCTGTTTTTGCAAGTTTTGAAAATTCCCTAACAAAATTTGCCACTTGCTCAGTGTGATTCATAAAGCATTTTATGCCGTTTCTATAATAATAATCAACAAAATTTGCAAGGGTGACAGGGTCCTCTATAAAGAAACAAATGTTTTTGTTTATGTTTTTTTGCTTTTTCAAAAATTCGATTGTGTTGTAGATTGTGTCATAGATGTTTCCTGCTGTTTCTGTGATGTCAAAGCAAATAAGACAATCAAAACCGATAAGTTGGAGTGAAAGTTTTTCTTCATCAACAACATTTGGTATTATGGCAACTGTGATAATGCCATTCGAATTTAGTTCTTCAACCAAATTTTTGATGTTTTTCTCACTGTCAGAAAATCTTGTCATATTTTCAAATCTATATCTTGAGCCAAGTGGGAAAGTCTTTTTGTTGTATGAGAAATTTTTAACAGAAGAAGTTTTCTTGTTTTTAAAGTTTATCTCTTTGATTTCTGTAAGGATATATTCCTTTTTCGAATTCATAACAACAGCTGTTCCGCACACAAAATCATATGGGGTGAGACTGTTTGCAAACTTCTTGTCAATCAAGACGAGGGTGTTGTTGTATTGATTTACAAGATACAAATCGTTGTTTTCGTTTGAAAGGACGATTCCTTTAACTTGAATAGGAAACAAATTTTGTGAAAAAATTTCTTCATCAATTTGATTGAAAGTGATTTTCTTTTGTTTGAATGTTTTTTGAGTGTAGTCCATTCCTGTTATGTGAGAAAGTTCGTCCAAAACAGATGCAATAGATTCAATTTCTTTGTATGGGCGACCAGTCTTTCTTTGGAATGGTTCAATCTCTTCTTTTGCGATGATTTTGTCCATAACAACTTTAATATGGTCATTTCTCTTTTGTGTTGTTGGGCTGTTTCCACCAAAAATTCGTGACAAAGATCTAAGTTCGTAAATCCCCAAAGATTCCACCAAACTTAGACATTGTTTTTGCTCTTTAGTGAGTTTGCTCTTATCATAGAGTGATTCCATAAAAACTCCTTCTTTTGTGTAGTATGCATTATTTTTATCGCAATATGTTGTGTAGTATGCAATTTATTCCAAAATCAAGCCACCATCGACAAACAATGTTTGACCGGTGACAAAACTTGCTTTTTCACTTGACAAAAATTCAACTGCATTTGCAATGTCCTCAGTTGTGCCAAGTCTTTGAAGAGGTGTCATTTGTGCAATTTCTTCTTTCTCTTCTTTTGTGAGATTGTTGTTCATTTTTGTGTCAATAAATCCAGGAGCAACAACATTTATTCTTATTTCAAGGTTTCCAAGTTCGCTTGCAAGCGATTTTGCAAGTCCTGTCAAAGCGGCTTTGCTTGATGTGTAAACACTTTCACATGAGCAGCCATTTTTCTCAACAAACGAACCTACAAGAACGATGTTTGCAGGATTTTTCCCAGAAACAATTTTGGTAAATTCTCTTATACATCTTATTGCTGACTTTGTGTTGACTTCAAACAAATTGTCGATTTCGTCATCTGAGACATCGAAAATTATTGCTCTTTTTTGGGCAACTCCTGCACAGAATACAAGGGTGTCAATTGATTTGAAATCATTTGATATTTTTGAAAACACTTCCTTGATTTGTCCTTTGTTTTCAAGGTCAAGCTTGTATGTTTTTGCAGTTTTGTTTTCAATGTCAATTTTTTTTGAATTGTATGTCAAAGCCACATTATAGCCATTTTTTGCAAAGTTTGTGGAAATTGCCATACCTATATCACTTGAAGCTCCAACAATGATTGCAGTTTTCTTTACCATAAGATCCTCTCTAAACAATCATCATTTTATCACAAACTTTATTGAATTACAAATTTTTTTGTATATTTGTAGCATAAATAGGGCGACTTTTCAATTTTTGTTTGACTTAATTAAATTATTATGATATATTTTTATATCAAAAAATTTTGGAGGCATTATGGAAGCAAATTTGTCAAATGAAGTTGACATTAGAAAACAAAAGATTGAAGAACTTAAAAAAATGGGAGAAATTCCATTTAAAGAAAAATATGAAAGAACTTGCACAATTAAAGAGGCAAGAGAAAAAATTGGCGAACATGTGAAAATTGCTGGTCGTATAGTATTTCGCCGTATTATGGGAAAGTTTGGCTTCTGTCAAATCAGAGATATATATGCCAAAATTCAAATCTCTGTGGGAAGAAACGAACTTGATGAAGAAAGCTACAATTTCTATAAAAAGATGATTGACATCGGTGATTTTATCGGTGTTGAAGGGGAAGTTTATCAAACTCAAACAGGCGAGGTGACTGTAAGGGCTGAGAAGATTGAACTTTTGTCAAAGACAATGAGACCACTTCCTGAAAAATTCCACGGAGTGACTGACCAAGAAATCAAATATAGACAAAGATATCTTGACCTTATTGCAAACGAAGATTCAAGAAAGATTTTCCTTACAAGAAGCAAGGTTGTGTCTTTCATTAGAAGATTTTTGGAAGATAATGGATTTATCGAAGTGGAAACTCCAATTTTGCAAACAAGTGTTTCTGGAGCAAGTGCAAAACCATTCTTCACACACCACAATGCTCTTGATATGGAATGCAATCTTAGAATTGCCGTAGAATGCTATCTTAAGCAATGTATTGGTGCAGGTATGGACAGAGTTTTCGAACTTGGAAAAGACTTCAGAAATGAAGGAATGGATCCAGCTCACTTGCAAGAATTTACTCAAGTTGAGTGGTATGCATCATACTGGAATTTTGAAGATAACATCAAATTCTTTAAGAAAATGATTGAACAACTTTTCAAAACTTGTCTTGGAACAACAAAAGTTTCGTATCAAGGTCAAGAAATTGAATTTGCGGGCGAATGGCCAAGAATCAACTATGTTGAGACAATGAGAGAACTTTTGGGCTGTGATTTCCTTGATATTGACGATGTCAACAAGCTTAAGAAAATTGTTGTTGACAGAGGTCTTTTCAAAATGGCAGAACTTGATGAGTGCAAGACTGTCAGAACACTCATTGACTTTGTTTATAAGAGAAAAATTAGAGCACCAATTGTTAACCCAACAATTCTCTACAACTATCCTGCATCACTCATTCCACTTGCAAGAAGGAATGATAAAGATGAAAGAATTATTGATGTTTTCCAAGTTGTTGCTGGTGGAGCCGAACTTGTTAAGGCATACAGCGAACTTGTTGACCCAATCATTCAAAGAAAAAATCTCGAACTCCAACTTGAAGAAAAAGCTCTTGGTGATGAAGAAACTATGGATGTCGATGAAGACTTCCTTCTTGCTATGGAACATGGTATGCCACCAATTTCTGGACTTGGATTTGGAATTGATAGATTCTTGCAATTTATCTTTGACTGTCCAAACATCAGAGATGTCATTCTTTTCCCTATGATGAAAAAATAATAAAGGAAAATTATGTTTTCGAAAGAAGAAATAATGACCGGACTTGACAAAATGATTAAAAATCCGGTCTGCGAACTCAAGTTTGAGACAAACTTTCAGCTTCTTGTTGCGGTTGTGTTGTCTGCTCAATGCACAGACAAAAGAGTAAATATGGTCACAGATGAGCTCTTTAAAACTCACAACAAACCAGAAGACTTTGTCAACATTCCGCTTGAAGAACTTGAAGAAAAAATTCATTCTTGCGGATTTTATCACAACAAAGCTCTTGCAATAAAAAGCTTGAGTTATGACATAATAGAAAAGTTTGGTGGAGAAGTGCCTGGCGATTTTGACAAACTTACAAAACTTCGTGGAGTAGGCAGAAAAACAGCAAATGTCGTTTTGAGTGAAGGCTTCAAGCAGGATGCATTTGCGGTTGATACTCATGTTTTGAAGGTTTCAAACAGACTTGGCATTGTCAAAACAAAAAATGCGGATGAGTGTGAATTCAAACTGAAGAAATTTTTCCCAAAAAACAAATGGTCGAGATTGCACTATCAAATGGTGCTTTTTGGCAGATATATATGCAAGGCACAAAAACCTGATTGCAAAAACTGTGTTTTCAACACAAAATGTAAAGAATCTAGAATTTAAAGGAAGAAGTTATGTTTCTTGATAGAGTTAAAATTTCTATAAAAGCGGGAAACGGTGGAAAGGGTTCCACTTCTTTTTTGCACACTAAACAGGTTGCAAATGGCGGACCTGATGGTGGTGAAGGTGGAAAAGGTGGAAGCATAATTTTTAAGGCAACAAATGACTTGAACACACTCTATTCATTCAGATTCAAAAAGAAGTTTATTGCGGAAAACGGCGGGGATGGTTCTCAAAAAAATCAAACAGGAAAAAACGGTAAGGATGAAATCATCTTGGTTCCAACTGGAACTGTGCTTATAAACCCTAAAAATGACAAAATTATTGCCGATTTAAGTGAAGATGGACAAACATTTGTTGCACTTAAAGGTGGTGTTGGTGGACACGGAAATGCTTTTTATAAATCATCAGTAAGACAAGCTCCAAGTTTTTCTCAAATGGGCGAAGTTGTTGAAGCAAAGGAAATTTTGCTTGAACTAAAGACAATTGCTGATGTTGGGCTTGTAGGTTTTCCAAATGTAGGGAAATCAACACTTCTTTCTGTTGTTTCAAATGCAAACCCAAAGATTGCAAACTATCCATTCACAACATTATATCCAAACTTGGGTGTGTGTGAAGTTTTGGGCGAAACATTTGTTATTGCGGACATCCCTGGACTTATTGAAGGTGCAAGTGAAGGTGCTGGACTTGGACACTACTTTTTGAAGCATGTCGAAAGAGTTAGACTTATTGTTCATCTTATTGATGTTTCTCAAAGTGATGGAAGAGATTATCTGAATGACTATCTTGTTATCAATCAAGAGCTTTCAAAATACGATGAAAACCTTTCAAAAACAAAGCAAATTGTGGTTTTTTCAAAGTGTGATTTGATTGATGAAGAAGAATTGAAGTCAAGAATTGATGCATTCAAGAAAAAATATAAAGTTGATGAAGTTATGTGCATTTCTTCATATACAAGAGATGGGGTAGAACAACTCAAGAAAAAAATCCTTGAAACTCTCAAGAAAATCCCTAAGAAAGAATCGCTTAAAGTTGAGGAATTTGATTTTGACAAGAAAGATTTCTCAACAATTTCAATCAAACGACACGATGATGGAAGTTTTGAAGTGTATGGCGGAAGAATTGAAAATCTTGCAAGGGGAGTTATTATCTCTGACCAATATTCATTTGCATACTTTCAAACAAAACTTAAAGAAATGGGTGTTATTGACTTATTGAAAGAAAAAGGCATGAAAGAAGGTGACACTGTCATAATCAAGGATATTGTCTTTGAATATGTTGAATAATACAATATATAGTGTGGTATGCAATTGCATAATACACAAAATTTTGTGAGGTAAATATGATAACAACAAAACAAAGAGCATTTTTGAGAGGGCTTGGAAATGCACTTGAGCCTGTTATGCAAATTGGTAAAGATGGACTTTCAGACAATTCTATCAAAGCCATCGAACAACTTTTGCAGGCGAGAGAACTTGTCAAGTTTAAAGTTTTAAACAATTGTGATGACGATGCAAAATCACTTGCAAATGTTATTGCAATAAAAGTGAATGCTGATGTCGTTCAAGCCATTGGCAAAGTCTTTATTTTGTATAAAAAATCGACAAAAAAGGGCTTTAAACACATTGAATTGCCTTAAGTTTAGAGCAAACTTGTTTCTTTCTTGTTAAATTGGGGATTGAAATAAGAAAAAACTGCAAAAAACAGGAGAACTGTGCTTATAAGGCAATAATATAGTGTTGCTCTAACAAAAATACTACTCAAAATCAGAATAAAAGCGGAGAACAAATAGCCTTTTGTTCTTTTTTTATTGAAAGAATAGGCGACAAGAAGCTTGAAAGACATTTTTTTCTCAGTTGGGAATTTGCTTGTTATTTCTGGAAAAATTTGATGCTTTTTGTAGAGTTTTTGATATGTTTGATATTCATCAAGAACGATGACTTTTCCATCAAACGAATTGACGAATGCATAGACATCTTTTTCTTTAATCTGTCTGCATAAAATGATTGTTTTTTGAATATTTTCTTTTTTGAATTTTTTGATGATTTCAAACAGTTTCTCACAGCCCAAACCATCGTAGTTGTCGGCAAAGTAAACCAAATATCTCTGTGAATCTTTTTTGCAAATTATATAATGCGAGCAAACTTTTTCGACTGTTGAATATTTTTGAAATAGTTTTTTTAAAAACAGTCCTTGACTGTCACTGTTTGAAAGTGAAAAAAACATATTTTCTGCATCTTCTTTTTCTTTGATTTTGAGTGTCGATGATTTTGAGATTTTTTTTGTGATAAAAAGAAGGAATAATTCGCAAACTACTGTTATAAGAGAGGAAATGAGAAGCGATAGATAAAATTTTCTGACAAAAAATCTTATCCAAACAAAAACGAATAGAAATATCATACAAATTTTGAGTGCTTCTTGAAGAACGAATTTAAATTTAATCATATTTCAATTTTTGACAATTTTTGCTTTTGATATACATTTTTTTGTTGACAAAAAGGCGGCTTATTGATAAAATTATGCTATGGATAAAAAGATAAAAGAAGTTGTTGAACTTTTGCAAGAAAACAAAATGAAAAACATTGCTGTTTATGATCTCTCATCAGGTGATGATGAGAAATATATCATTGTTGCGACTTCAAACAAGACTGCTGACAGCAAAAAACTTGCTGATATCATTGCAGAAAAATATCATTATCAAGACAAAATTGAAGGCTACAACAAAGGCGAATGGGTTGTTTTTGATTTTGTAAGTTTGACAATTCATCTCTTCCTTGCAAAATTGAGAGATAAGTATAATCTTGACAAACTTTACAAGCCAAGAAAGATAAATTTAAAATAAAATTTTAAAAACAAAGCAATTTGCTTTGTTTTTTTTTGATTTTAAGTTATACTTTTTTTGATTTTAGGAGAGAAAAATGCTTGAAGTTTGTTTTGTATGCACAGGCGACACTTGCAGATCTGTTATGGCAGAGAGAATTGCAAGAAAAATGGCAAAGGATATGGGTGTTAGATGCAAGTTTAGTTCGGCAGGTCTTGAGGCAAAAAGAGAAAACATTTCTGACAATGCAAGACTGACACTCAAAAAACTTGGATATGATTATAGCAACAGGACTTCTGTCCAACTTAAGGAAAGACCAAATGTTGTGTATGTTTGTGTGACAGGCTCTCACAAACAGTTTGTCGAATCAGCAAGAGTGATAAGTTTCAAAAGCTTGGCAGGGGAAGTTCTTGACCCATACGGCAAGGACCTTGAAACTTATGAAAAATGTGCTCATTTGATTGAAGAGAATGTCAAAGTTCTGCTTGAAAAAATCAAAAGACTTGGAGGTTAGAAATGATAGTTTTGGCAAGTGACCACAGAGGATTTATGCTTAAGGAAGAACTCAAAAACTTCTTTAACAAGGAAAACATCATTGTCATTGATGTGGGGACCTACAGCAAAGACCCAGTTGATTATCCTGATATGGCAAAACTTGGAATTGAAAAGGTTTTGGAAGACAAAAACAATGTCGGAATTTTTATTTGTGGCTCAGGCATTGGAATGAGTCTTGCAGCAAACAGAAACAACAAGATTCGTGCAGCTCTTTGCATGAACGAAGATATGGCAATGCTTGCAAGAAAGGATAATGATGCAAATGTTTTGTGCCTTGGTGCAAACTTCTTGAATGCGAAAAAGGCAATAAAAATTGTTAAAGTCTTTTTGACAACAAGTTTTGAAGGTGGAAGACATGCAAGAAGACTTAAGAAAATTTCGGGAGACAAATAGATGATAAATGTTGTTGTTCCTATAACGGAAAAAGTTGAAGAATTTAATGATTTCATCAAAAAATTCTCAAGCAAAGATGTCAAGTTTTATGTTGGTGTGACAAAAAATTTGGCTGATAAGATTGAAAAGAAAACTGGTGCTCAGATTTTCGTGTTTGAAAACAAGTCAAACAGAGAGCAAATCATAAATGCTCTTCACGAAATAAAGAAAGAAAAGGGCAAAATTCTTGTTGTAAGAAGACCTCTCAGTGAAAAAGAGTTTAGTTCTCTCACCAAATCGAAAGCCGAACTTGTTTCGCTGAAAAAACACAGAAACAAATTTGCAAACTTTTTTAAGAATTTGGGAAGAGTTATTGTGAGAAAAATCTTTGCTTTCTCAGTTTTTGATGACATTTCCGCAGTATGCTTTGGCGAAAGTATGTTTGATTTGATTTCTGTTTGCCCAAATTTGTCAATTGCGACAAGGGTCAACAAATATATCGGAGTGTCATACGAAGAAGTCGAAACGAGTGAAAAAGCTGCTAAGGTTTTATATAACAAAACAAAAACAATTGGACTTTACCTTTTGGAAACACTATTCTTTTTGGCAAACATTGCTGGTGGAATTTTGATTTTTATATTTGTTAAAAATTTGTTGTTTGTTTTTGGTATGCTGATAGTTTTATGGTGGCTTTTAGCGATATTCTTATGGATGATGTGCACAACATTCTTTGTAAGGACTGTCGAACTTGGTGATGTTGAAAACGAAAAAGCAAAACAAGAAAAATAAAGGAGATTATTATGAAAAAAATTAGACTTGGAATCAATGGATTTGGAAGAATTGGAAGACTTGTGCTTAGAATTGCAAATGAAAGAAACGATGTTGAAGTTGTGGCAATAAATGACCCATTTTTGACTGCAGATTATGCTGTTTATCTTTTGACACATGACACAATTCACGGCACATACAAGACTGATGTCAAAGAAAAAGATGGAAAAATCAAAATTGGAAGAAACACAATTTCTTTCTATCAAGAAAAGGAACCAAATTTGATTCCTTGGAAGAAAGATGATGTTGATGTTGTTGTTGAATGCACAGGAAAATTTACTGCATATGATGACTGCAAAATGCATCTTGAAGCAGGAGCAAAAAAAGTTGTTGTTTCTGCACCAGGAAAGAATATGCCTATGTTTGTTATGGGTGTAAACAACGACAAATACACAGACGATATGAAGATTGTTTCAAATGCTTCTTGCACAACAAACTGCCTTGCACCACTTGCAAAAGTTGTTAATGATGCATTTGGGATTGAAGAAGGTCTTATGACAACAATCCACTCTGTCACAGCCACACAACTTACTGTTGATGGCCCAAGCAAAAAAGATTGGAGAGGTGGCAGAGCTGCAAGTTATAACATTATTCCATCAACAACAGGTGCTGCAAAAGCTGTTGGGGAAGTTATCCCTGAGCTTAAAGGAAAACTTACAGGAATGAGTTGTAGAGTGCCAACACTTGATGTTTCACTTGTTGACTTGACTGTTAGACTCAAAAAACCAACAACATACGAAAAGATTGTTGCTGCAATGAAAAAAGCAAGCAAAAATGAAATGGCGGGAATTATTGGTGTGACTGAAGAACCTGTTGTTTCAAGCGATTTTATTGGTGAATCAAGAACTTGTATGTTTGATGTCAATGCGGGAATTATGATAAGCCCAACATTTGTCAAACTCTGTGCTTGGTATGACAACGAATTTGGTTATACGACCCAACTTGTTGATCTTTGTGCTTATATTATGAAAAAATAAGAGGAAACTTTATGAAAGCAGAACTTAACCGCGAACTTATTGAAAGTTTGAATGAAAGCAGCAACGAAAATTTTGCTGAAACTTTAAATAACACCGTTTATGGTGTTGTTTATCAATCTCTTGAACAGCTCTGTGAAAAATCTCCACTTGTCAAAATGGAAAAATGTGTTTTCACACCTGTTGACGAGATTTTTCTTGGTTCGTTTTGCCAAAGATCACAATATAATTATTTCCTTGGAGTAGATAATCCACAAATTGCTTACAATTCTAAAAAAGCAAGAAACTGGTGGGCATATGTTTGGAAAACATTTAAAGAATCTTGGAGAATTGGAAGAAAAAAGAAGAAAAAAAGAAAAGTTGTTGAAGAAGTTAAAGAAACAAAGCCTATTTCGGTCGATAAATACAATATCAATGACTTTAAAAGAGATTTGTTTAACAGAATTGCAAACAATATAAGCCAAACTTCTATGGTCTATGATTATAGCGACCATATTTCTCTTGTTGGAAATGATGATTTTGGTTTTGGAGTCAAGGTAAACATCTTTGTTTGTTATTATGACTCAAAAACAGAAGTTTTCAAAATGTTTAGAGAGTCAAGAAACAATTTTGTTGATTATGCATTCAAAAACAGGTTCAAAAATCTTGAAGACAAGGTTTCTAGATGCGGAAAAAGTTTTGTTGATATGGCAAAACTCATAAACTCTATTTATTCAAAAACTTATAATGTCATTCCAAATCAAGTGATTGTTGAAAGCTTGCTCTTTAGTTGTCCAGATTTGCTTTTTGACAATGATGATGTCTATAAAACCTTTGTTAATATTGCAAATTACATCAGAATGATGAGCATAAACAGCTTTGTTTCCATTTGTGATGAAAATTTGCCACTTGGAAAGGAAAAACTTATTTCTTTGACAAATTCTCAGGCGGACTATTCAAAAATTGTGTCAATGCTCGACAAATATAAATACTAACACCGACAAAAAAGAATAATTTTCGACATTTTGCAGACCATATTTATGGGAGGCAAAAATGAAAGAATTTTTTATGATTATGGGTTTTGGTGCGGGGCTTGTGACAGGTGCACTATTATACAAGCATTCTCAAGACACTAAAAAACTCGTAAACAAAGGCGAAAAAGCCGTTAGTGAAGGAATGGAAAATTTAAAGAAAAATATGTCGAAAGACAACAAACAAAAAAGCAAGGCTTAAAACCTTGCTTTTTTCATAATCGGGCGATTGCTTTGTCATAATTTGACCGACTGCCTTACATAAAATCAACTCCACCAAAGCTTCCTTATGGCACATCTACTTATCTTCTTAGTGATGCTTCCGTCAAGACCTGACACGATTCGAAGGAGCAAATTGCACAAGACCTTGATTTCACCATCAATTCTATGCACACATATTCGACCAGACTATGCCGAGGCAATTGTTCGATCCTGCTATAGCAGATTGCAGGTCACAGGGCACTGCTAACTCCCCATCTAGCCCGACTTTAATTATTATATGCAAAAACACACTTTTTTGTCAAGAGAATGTGTGATTTTTTTATTTACAAAAAATGACAAAAGTTTCACTTTATGCTGTTATTGACTGTGGCTTTTGCTTCATATTGATAAACAAGAGGTGATTATGCTTGAAAAAATATTGCCAGAAAAGTTTTATAAAATTCTAAGAGACAAGATAAACCTTAAAGCAGTAAATGAAATTAGACTCAGGACGGACAAGCCTGTCGTTTTGGTTGTTTCAGGAAAGCCCTACTTTTTGAGTGAAAATGGTGTGTCAAGCAATATCAAAAACAGCCTTTATGCAAGCAAAATCATTATTGAAGATGTCATTTTCAGAGCAAGTGAATGTTCGATTTATTCTGTGAATGAGCAGATAAAAAGAGGCTATATCGTGACTGACAACGGCATAAGAATTGGCATTGGCGGGAATTTGGTCGAGGAAAATGGAAGTGTTAAGACAATGACAAACTTTTCAAGTTGCAATATAAGAATCCCGCATTCCATCAAAAACTGCTGTCTTTGTGCTTATCCGTTTATTGTAAAGGACAATATTCCGCTAAACACTCTTGTTGTGAGTCCACCAGCATGTGGGAAAACGACATTTCTTAAAGATTTTGTTGAGCAATTGTCTCAAAGAAACATTCCATTAAATGTTCTGTTGATTGATGAAAGGGGCGAGCTTGACTGCAACATAAACTCAAATTTCGTTGATAAAATTGCTTTTTCAAGCAAGAAAATGGGGTTTGAAAATGGAATAAGATCACTTGCACCAAATCTTATCGTGACAGATGAAATTGGACAAAAAGAAGATGTTGAGACTCTTGAATATGCAACAAACTGCGGTGTTTCAATTTTTGCATCAATTCACTCTGACAGCATAGAAACATTAAGAAAAAAGGACGAACTGAAGAAAATCTTGCAGGACAAAATTTTCAAAAGGTTTGTGCTTTTGTCAAACAGAAATGGGCCGGGCACTTTTGAAGGTGTTTATGATGAAAACTTTTCAAGGATATATAAATAGGAGAAAAAGATGAAGTATGTTTTGATTTTGATTGTTTTTGCTGTTTGTGTGTTTGTGGGCTATATGCTCTCTGCAAAATACACAAAAAGAAAGAAATTTTTTATGGCAATAATCTCATTTGCAAACAAAATTTCGCTTGAAATAAATTTCTCAAGAGACAGGCTTAAAGTGCTTATCGAAAATATTGATAATAATTCCAAAAAA
>CAMOEU010000005.1 GCA_946612575.1 uncultured Clostridia bacterium | reverse complement strand
AATGTGTAAAACTTTAAAAATGTTATTTTTTCAATTTTTCATTTTTTGTTTAAAATATAAAAATTTTGAATATTCAAAAATTTTGTGCATAATTTTAATTTATTTTTTTGCATATAAATTCATTTTTACTGCTTTGATTTTTGCAAATACTCAGTAGGCTCTCCGTCAGTGACGAAGAAGAGTTTGTGCAATGCTCTTGTTGTCGAAACATAGAGCAAATTTTTGTCTAATTCGTTTCTGAAGTTAGTTTTGTCAACAAAAGGAACAATAACACAGTCAAATTCGACACCTTTTGCTTCCGCTGGGGTGGTGATAATTTGTTTTGAATTTGATGTGGAATTTGCAAGCAGTTTAAATTTTTTAATCAAATTGCTGCTTTTTTGCAGTTTTTTGACCATTTCTTTGGTTTTGCAAATAATTGCAATACTTTGCTCTTTTGTGTTTTCGTTTGACTGTCTTGACTTGACAATCTTTTCGATTTCGGTTGCACAATTTTTTGTTTTGATAAATTCAACATCTTCACCATTTCTGTTTACATTCTCAGAAATGTGTTTTCCAAGAATTCTTTGGGCAAATTTTGATATTTGCAAAGTGCTTCTATATGACTTTGTCAAAAATTTAAGTTTGGAATGTGTCATTTTTGCAAGTTTTTGCAGATAATCTTCAGGCAAAGTTCTGTCTATGCTTTGATAAATATCTCCAAGATAAAGTTTTGGACAAGACCACATCTTTTCAAAAAGATAAAAATGACATGGTGTGTAATCTTGCATTTCATCAACGATGACATATTTTGCTTCAAAATTTGAAGAGAGTCCAAAAAGATTTTCTTTGATCACAAGCATAGGGGCAATATCATAAGCTCCAACCGCTTCAATTTGTTCAAGGCCAACTGATTGAAGGAAAATATTGTAGATTTTAAGCAAATCTGTGGTCAAAAACTTGTTATAGAGCATCTTTTTTGCTCTTTTTGTCATTTCTTCCTTAAATTCTTCAGGGAGTTTGAATTTGTCAACAATTGCATCCGCAATCACTTCAATTCGCTTATGAATTTCCAAATTCTTAAGTCGGTTGAAGAAAATATCCTTGATTTCATCTTTTGTTATGGTTATGTTTCCAAATTCCATTGTTTTTGGAATAAACAAATTGCAAACATCGTTGTTTAAGAAATCTTTCAAATCTTGCAAAAATTCAAAACTAGATTTTATTGCAATTTCTTCAAAATCTTGTTGTTTTTGAAGTCCGATCACTCTTTCAAGCATTTGTTCACGGCTTTCAAATGGCATTTTCAAATTTCGCTTTGCGATTTCAAAAAATGTTGTCGTGAATGCTTCTTCTTCGCCAAGTGATGGCAAAACATCGTTTATATAGTCGGCAAAAAGGTCAGAAGGGGACATAATCAAAATATCTTCTGCTTTAAGCTCTTTTCTGTATTTATAAAGAAGATAAGAAACTCTGTGCATAGCGATTGAAGTTTTTCCTGAGCCTGCAACACCTTGGACAATTATGTTTTCAAAATTTGTGTCACGAATAAGCACATTTTGCTCTTGTTGGATTGTTGAGACAATTTCGTGCATTTTGCTTGTGGTGTTTTTTGAAAGTTGTTCCATCAAAATTTCATCATCAATGACCATATTGCTGTCAAAATAATATTTCAGCACACCATTTTCGATTTTATATTGTCTTTTGAGTGACAACTGTCCATTTATTTTTGTTTCTTCATCGTTTGTAAGATAATAAGTTTTTCCAAATTTGTTGTCATAATAAAGTGTGCAGACATCTGCTCTCCAATCATAGACAATATTTTTGTTTTCATTATCTCTGATAGAACCAAGCCCAATATAGTAGGTGTTTGCCTTTTCTTCGTCATCTGCTTTGAAATCAAATCTTCCAAAATAAGGGGTCTTTTTTTGTCTTGTGAGTTGAGCTATCTTAATTGAAAGGTCATCGTTTTGTTTTTCAAATCCTTCAATTGTTATGTTTATGTTTGCAAATTCATCTTCGCCAGCAAATTCTTTACCTCTGCCTGTGCGGATGTCATAATAATTGTCTGCAAAATATTGCTTAAGGTCAGCAATGCTTTTTGTGTTGTCCTTAATCTTTTTAGAAAAAACGGCTTTTGAGGCATCAATCTGTTTTTCTGTGCTCTCAAGATAGTCTTTTTCAATTTCCAAGGTTTTCTTGTCCATTTTTGCTCCTTTGGGAAATGAAGTGTCAAAAAGCAAAGAAGTGAATTACCTCTTTGCTTTTTTAAAATTATTCTTGTTCTGTTTGAGTGTTTTCTTCTTCATTTTCTGCTTCCGCAGTCAAATTTTCCTCTTCTTCTTTTTCTGTCAAGGCGATTCCTGAAATTGTTGCATTGTTTTTGAGTTTCATAATTCTCACACCTTGAGAAACTCTTGAGAATTCGCTTATGCCAGAAACAGGGGTGCGGATGATGACACCATTATCTGTTATCATCAAAATATCGCAGTCTTCTTCAATTTGTTTAAGTCCAACAAGGTTTCCTGTTTTTTCGTTGAAGATTCCGGCTTTAACACCGCTTCCACCTCTTTGTTGGAGTCTGAAATCATCAATTGGAGAGAGTTTTCCATAGGCATTTTCAGAGATTGTCAAAATCTTTGTTCCGTCTTTGACAATTGCCATATCAACAACGAAGTCACCTTCAGAGAGTTTGATTGATCTAACACCTTGGCTGTCTCTTCCCACAGCACGAACATCAGTTTCGTTGAAACGGATGCATTTGCCTTGGTGGGTGGCAATAAGAATGTCATCTCTGCCATTTGTGATGTTTACACCGATAAGAGAATCTCCATCAACAAGTTTGATGGCAATTTTTCCACCTTTTCTTATGTTGTCATATTCACTAAGGTCAGTCTTCTTGATAAGTCCGCCTCTTGTTGCCATAACAAGATTTGCTTTTTCTTCTTCTCTCATAGCGATAATTTCGCTCACTTTTTCATCTTGGTCAAGTTGGATAAGGTTTACAAGAGCTCTTCCTTTGGCTTGTCTTTGTGCTTCTGGAATTTCGTATGCTTTTGCACTGTAAACTTTTCCTTTGTCAGTAAAGAACAAGAGTGTGTCGTGAGTAGATGAAACAAACATTTTCTCGACAAAATCTTCTTCTTTTGTCTTGTGAGCTGTGATGCCTACACCGCCACGGTGTTGGGCTTTATATTCATCGACAGACATTCTCTTGATGTATCCCATATGTGTTTTTGAAATGATGACATCTTCTTTTGCAATAAGGTCTTCAATGTCAATTCCACCAAGGTCAAGACTGATTTCTGTCTTTCTTTCATCACCAAATTGTTTTTTGACTTCTTCCAAACTGTCACGAATGATTTTAAGCACTCTTTCAGGTTTTGCAAGAATATCTTTAAGGTCAGCAATTGTGTTTTCAAGTTCGGCAAGTTCTTCCTTAAGTTTTTCAACTTCCAAACTTGTAAGTTTTGAAAGTTTCATTTCAAGGATGGCATTTGCTTGAATTTCATCAAGTTCGAAATTTGTAGTCAAGTTTACCAAAGCTTCTTGTCTATCTTTTGATTCTTTGATTGTTTTGATTACTTCATCAATAGAAGCAAGGGCGATAACAAGACCTTTGACAATATGTTCTCTTTCTTCTGCCTTTTTAAGGTCAAACTTTGTCTTTCTTGTGACAACTTCTTTTTGGTGTTCAAGATAATAATAAAGCATTTCCTTAAGGTTTAACACCTTAGGTTCTCTTCCAACAAGGGCAAGCATAATTATGCCTGAACTTTGTTGGAGCATTGTGTGTTTGTAAAGTGCATTCAAAACGACTTGAGCATTTGCATCTTTTTTGATGTCAACAACAACTCTAAGACCTTCTCTGTCACTTTCTTCTTTAAGATCACTGATTCCTTCAAGTTTTTTGTTTTTAACAAGGTCAGCAATTTGAGTGATAAATCTTGCCTTGTTTACTTGATATGGAAGTTCTGTGATAACAATTCTTTGCTTGCCAGTTGAAGTTTCTTCAATCTCGGCTTTTCCACGAATAATTATTGTGCCTCTACCTGTGCGGTATGCTTGTCTTATAGCACTTTTGCCCATAATAATTCCGCCTGTAGGATAGTCAGGGGCAGGGATGATGTCAATAAGGCTGTCAATGTCAATTTCAGGATTGTCAATAAGTGCTTGAACACCATTGATGACTTCTGTCAAATTGTGTGGTGGGATGTTTGTTGCCATACCAACGGCAATACCATCAGCACCATTGACAAGAAGGTTAGGGAATTTTGATGGCAAAACAGATGGTTGCATCAATGTGTCATCAAAGTTTGGATAGAAATCAACTGTTTCTTTGTCAATATCTTCAAGCATCAATGCAGCAATCTTTGAAAGTCTTGCCTCTGTATATCTTTGAGCAGCTGGTGGGTCACCATCGACAGACCCAAAGTTTCCGTGGCCGTCAACAAGTGGATATCTGATTGAGAAGTCTTGTGCAAGTCTTACAAGAGCATCATAAACAGAGCTGTCTCCGTGTGGGTGATATTTACCCATAACTTCACCGACAATTCTCGCACTTTTCTTGTGTGGCTTGTCATAGAAATTGTTAAGTTCTCCCATAGAGAACAAAATTCTTCTGTGAACAGGTTTAAGACCATCTCTAACATCTGGAATCGCACGACTTACATTGACTGCCATTGCATAGGAAATGAATGACCTTTTGAGGTCTCCAACAACTTCAATTGGTTTGATTGTTTCTTTTGCAAGGAGTTCTTTTAGATTAAGTCTCTTTTCTTCGTCTTCTTTCTTACTCATAATCTTTTTTTCCTTTATTTTATTTCTGTGTCACTTGACTGACATCTTTTTAATGCTCGTGTAAGTTTTTCTTTTCTTACTTTATCTACTTCATCTTTTCCAAACAGATATCTCAAAGTTTCAACAACATTTAAAACATCTGCAATTTCTTCAATAACATTATCTTTTGTTTGTTTGATTTCATCTGCAGAAGAATTGTTTTTCAGTTTTCTTTGATATTTCGAAATTGCCCAAATCAATTCTCCCATTTCTTCATTTGCACATAAATATTGATAATCCACACCAAACACATCTACACATTTTTTATATACTTGTTCTTTTTCATTTTCAGTTAATTTCATAATCAACCTCTAAACATCAAGATCTGTGACAAGTGTGGCATTTTCTTCAATAAACTTTCTTCTAAGGTCTGGATCTTCTCCCATAAGTTGGGTAAACAAATTGTCTGCTTCAATCGCATCTTCCATTGTCATTTGAAGAAGGATTCTGTTTTCTGGATTCATTGTTGTTTCCCAGAGTTGGTCAGGATTCATTTCACCAAGACCTTTGTATCTTTGCAAGGTTGTGCCTTTTCTGCCGTTTTCTTCAAACCACTTGTTTAATTCTTCATCAGAATACATATAGAAATCTTCTTTTCCACGAGATATCTTATAAAGTGGTGGTTGGGCTGCATACACATGACCGTTTTCAATAAGTGGTCGCATAAAGCGGAATAGGAATGTCAAAAGCAAAATTCTGATGTGAGAACCATCGACATCGGCATCGGACATACAGATGATTTTGTTGTATCTAAGTTTGCTTTCATCATAGTCATTTCCAGTGCCTGTACCAAAGGCGGTTATCATAGCACGGATTTCAGCATTTTCAAGGATACGATTGAGTCTTGCTTTTTCAACATTCAAAATTTTACCACGAAGAGGCAAAATTGCTTGGAATCTTCTGTCTCTGCCTTGTTTTGCAGAACCACCAGCGGAATCTCCTTCGACAAGATAAATTTCACACAAGCTGCTGTCCTTTTCAGAGCAGTCCGCAAGTTTTCCAGGAAGTGTTGTGTTTTCAAGCACACTCTTTCTTCTTGTAAGTTCTCTTGCATTTCTTGCCGCTTCCCTTGCTCTTTGGGCGGTTATGCTTTTCATAATAAGCTCTCTAGATTCGTTTGGATGTTCTTCCAAATAATCTCCAAAAGCTTCTTGCATTGCCTTATAGACAATTGTTCTCATTTCACTGTTTCCAAGTTTTGTCTTGGTCTGACCTTCAAATTGAGGTTCTCTAAGTTTGACAGAAATTACGGCTGTGATACCTTCTCTGCAATCTTCACCAGAAAGTTTTTCGCTTTCTTTGATGATCTTGTTTTTAACAGCATAGTCATTGATAACTTTTGTAAGGGCATTCTTGAAGCCTTCAAGGTGAGTTCCACCTTCTTCGGTGTTGATGTTGTTTGCATAGGTGTTTATGATTTCGTTGTATGAATCATTATATTGGAAACAAACTTCAACTTCGTTTATAACATCACCTTTTTCGTTGTGATTGAATTTATTGAAATAAACAGGGGTAGAAAGCAATGTTTGTTTGTTTGTGTTTAGATATTCAACAAACTCAACAATTCCACCTTTAAACTCAAATTTTTCCTTTTTTTGCTGTCCTTCCCTTCTGTCTTCAAGAGTTATGATAAGACCTTTGTTTAAGAATGCAATTTCACGGAAGCGGTTTTTGAGGTTTTCGTATGAGAAAACTGTTGTTTCAAAAATTTCATCATCTGGCCAGAATGTGACTGTTGTTCCTGTTCTGTCAGTAGGACCAATCACTTTAAGTGGAGCCAAACTTCTTCCGCGGGCAAATTCGATAAAGTAATGTTCGCCTTTTTGATAAACATCAACAGTAAGTCTTGTTGAAAGGGCATTCACACAGGAAACACCGACACCGTGAAGACCACCAGAGATTTTGTATCCTTCGCCACCAAACTTTCCACCAGCATGGAGCTTTGTCAAAACGACTTCGACAGCACTCTTGCCTTCCTTTGGAATGATGCCTGTAGGAATGCCACGACCATTGTCGGCGACCGAACAAGAACCATCTTCATTGATAACAACATCAATCTGTGTGCAATAGCCAGCAAGAGCTTCGTCAATGGAGTTGTCAACAACTTCTTGAACTAGGTGATGAAGACCGTGAGTGTCTGTTGAACCAATATACATTCCAGGTCTTTTTCTGACAGGCTCAAGTCCTTCCAAAACTTGGATTTCATTTGCATCATATTTGACACTTTTTGAGAGCTTTTCTCTCTCTTCACTTTCGTTTGTTTCGACTGCTGTTTTGTTTTGTTCTAATTCTTCCATAACCTTTTATTCCCTTTATATTATATAAATATACTTTATTATATCATATAAAGGAGCAAATTTCAAGAATTTTATTGATTTTTTCAAGAAATTTTGCCTTATTTTGCTCTTGACAAGCATTTGCTTGATAATCTATAATAACGGCATAAAAGGGGCAAAAAAAACAGTGAAAAAAGCATCTTGCATAGAGAAAAACCTTGATACACTCACAAACAGAATCAAGAAAGTGCCAGAAAACTTTTTAAAGTTTGTTGATATAGAAAAACTTAAGTCAAAAGATTATATTGTGACTTGGCTTGGAAGGGAAGATAGTTTAAGCAAAAATTCATTAAATTTTTATATGTTTAAAAGACTTCAAGAAAACGAAAATGGTGATAATAGATATGACTATTTTGAGTTGAATGAAAACCTCAACAAAATGTATAGTTTGGAGCAACAACTTGAAAGTTATGAAGTCGGTGTTGCAGGCATAAAAAGTTTTAACAAAAACAGCTGGATTGACATAGCAAGAGAAAGCAATGGGATTGAAGGAATTTTTGAAGATTTTGATGTTGATCTTGCAGATTTTCGAAAGAGTTTGAGATTGAGATTTGATATAAAAGACAAGGTCGATTATGACAATTTTGACCAGTATGATTATTTTCAACAACTTTTTTCTTCAATTGAAAAGGTAAAAAAAGATGAAAATCTTCTTGTTGTGAAAGGAAAGACAAAAGAGCATAAAATCTCCATCGAACTTGCAAGACATTATATTGCTTTTAAGTATGCTTTTGAATGTGCAAACTTTTATAAATGGCATCAAGACAAATTTAATGCACAAGCATTTAAAGAAATCATCAAAAATGTTTCAAGTTTGCTTTCAGGAAGCAAGGATGTGCCTTACAGAAATATGCAAGTTTATGTAAATTTGGGCGACTATAACAAAGCGAGATGGATTCCTGAAAAACCTGAAAAGATTTTGGACAGAATTGATAATCTTGCCAACTGGGTTGTGAAAGAAAACAGACTCAATCCACTTGAAAAGGCAGCAGTCACACAAGCGGAGTTTATCAGGATTCATCCATATATGGATGGAAATGGCAGGGTTTCGAGAGTTTTGACAAACTTTGTGCTTATGTATAATGGTCTTTCGACAGTAAGTGTGAGATATAAGGACACAAGAGAAAGATATTTTGATTGTCTAAACAAGGCAATTGAAGAGCACGATTGCACAGACCTTGTGAATCTGTTTTATAATGCAGAAATGGAAAGTTCGAACAATGTTTCAAAATGTTATAGATATTTGCTTGATAGACAAACCAAAAATGAAATAACAAAATAAAGACAGGCGATTATGCCTGTCTTTTTCTATAAACTATATTTTTCTTTCAAGTATTCAAGAGCATCTGCAAGAATTGTTTTTCCTCGTTTTTCTACAAGGTCGGCAGATTTTGAAAAATCATCTAAGATTTCATTTTCAAGATTATTTTCAAAAATGTATCTTCCAACTAAAATAAACATATCGTAGCCGTTGTATGAATCAGTCACAGTTTTGTTTATGTCATTTAGGATGTTTAAATCAAATTCGCTTAAATTTTTCAATCTGTCACACAAAATTTTGATAGTTTCAGCCGAATATGAATCTTGTGAGCCATCAAGATAGTTTGCAAATGACTCATCAAACCATCTTATTCTTTGGATGTTGTATTTTTGATATATTTGTTTGTCAATGACAAGATGTGTGTATTCATGTGTCAGAGTGTGAGTTTTGTATTCCATTTTTTGAGGGCTATATATATCTAAAAGGGGCTGAATTTCGTTGTTATAGAAACATCCACTTGCCCAAGCGGGTGGGGTGTGTCCGTTTGTGATTGATTGAATGTAAGAAACAAAATCTTCTCTGTTTGTGAAGAAGGAAGCTTTGATTTTTCCAATTTCGTTCCTGTTGCAATTGAAAAGATTTTCGATTGTTGGAAGCTTTTCGTTTGCAATTTCAAGCGATTTTTCAATAAATTGTTCAAGAGAAGAATCATATTGCAAAACAAAACTTTCTGTTTCTTTGATTTTTAGATTGTTTTTCATACATTTATAATAACACAATTTTTCTCGGATGAGCAATAAAAACGAGCACAGAGTGCAGTTTTTTTATTGGTTGCAAAGGTCGGATTTGTCCCAGGCGAAGCCGCCGACCTGCATATACTTACAGGGTTTTGGGTCGAGCCTATGACCTCCGGGACACCGATTCTCATAACCCGGAGGCAATAAAAAAGACCAGATTCAGCATCTAGTCTTTTCTTTATTTGGTTGCGAGGGCCGGATTTGAACCAGCGACCTCCGGGTTATGAGCCCGGCGAGCTTCCGAGCTGCTCTACCTCGCGTCAACATTGGTATTATAATACATTTATATTCTCAATGTCAAGAGAATATTCCAAAAAATGTCAAATCAACAAAAAAACACCAATTTTGGTGTTTTAAACGATGATTGAAGCAATCAGGCAAATCATTCCAAGAAAGTAAATTAAATCCAAAAATTTGCTGTTATATTTGATTTTAAGAAGGTTGTATATGCAAACAATTGCAACTCCACCGCAGTAAATTAAGTTTGCAAGTACAGTTGAGTAGAGCACAACCATCAAGATTTGTGCAAACAGAAGTCCTGTTGAAACAAAAATCAAAAACAAATTCAAAAGGTCAAAAGCAGGGATATTTTTTTTGATTATGATTGCAAGGAATGTGAGAGCAAAACCAACTGAAATGCCAAGACCAAAACTATAAACTGTTTCAATGCCTTTATACAAACTTGCAATAGAAATGCAAACAGCACTTAGGAGTGTGGCAATTCCAAACAAGATTTGCCCATTTGACTGCAAAAGTTTGCTTTGTTTTTTCTGTTTTTTTGGAATATCGTTTTCTTCAGCGAAGATTTCTTCATTTGTTTTTGTGTTGTTTTTGCTGTCGATGTAAGATTTCAAGTCAAACAGGGTGATAAATGCAGGGAAAACACTCAAGATAAGCAAGATGGAATAGCCATCAAACGAATGTTTGTAATTTGCACACAAAACAGCAAAGAATGCAAGTGAAATGATTGATGCGGCTTTAAGCAAGAAAAATGCTGGGGTGTTTTTCTTTACAAAACAACTCGACACCGCAAATATAATCGTTGCTGCAAGCAAACAAATCACAGAAATCATTAACATAGAATTATTATAAACAAAAAACCATATTTTGTCCAACAAAAAAATGAGATTTTCATCTCATTTAGTTTGTTTTTGGCAATTTGAAACTGTCTTTAAGTGATATAGTGCTGTTGAAAACCAACTTATCGGCAGTAGAGTCTTTATCAACACAATAATATCCTTTTCTCATAAATTGGAATTTGTCTTCCACTTTTGCTGTTTTAAGGAAGTTTTCAGCGAGAGCAGTTTTCTCTGTGAGAGAATTTTCTTCCAAAATTTCGCTGATTGGAGTGCCTTCAGAAAGTGCTTTTGCAGGGTTTTTATATTCTGCCTTGATAAGATTTTTAAACTCTCTGATTGTCACTGGGAAGCAATTATCTTCGCTTACAAAATGAATTGTACCTTTGCATTTGATACCAGATGTGTCGTTTCCACTCTTTGTGTTTTCAATGTATTCACATTCAAGATGGTCAATTTCACCATCTTTGCCATATACAACTTTGTTGCATTTGATGATGTAAGCACCTTTAAGACGGACAATTCCACCTTCAACAAGACGGTTGTATTTTGGTGGTGGGTTTATGCTGAAATCTTCTTTTTCAATATAAATCACATTGCTGAATTTTGCAGTGTGTTTTCCAGCATTTTCATCATTTGGGTTGTTGTCAATTTCAATATCTTCACTGCCATTATAGTTTGTAATTACCACTTTAAGTGGGTCCAAAACAACCATTGCACGAGTGGCAATTTTGTTTAGGTCTTCTCTGACATAATATTCAAGAGCAGAATATGGGACAGTCACTTCAAGAGAGTTTCCCCAGCCGACTGATTTTACAAAATCTTTGATGGCTTTTGCTGTGTATCCACGGCGACGAACACCAACAAGTGTAGGATATCTTGGGTCATCCCAGCCATTTACATAACCTTCTTTGACAAGTTGTTTGAGATATCTTTTTCCGATCAAGACATTTTCGATTGTAAGACGAGAAAATTCTCTTTGCTTTGGTCCGTAAGGTTTTTTCCAACCATTCTCGACAAACCAATCGTAAAGTGGTCTGTGTTCGTGAAATTCCATTGAGCACAAACTGTAAGTCACACCTTCAAGAGCATCTTCCATAGGGTGTGCAAAGTCATACATAGGGTAGATGCACCATTTGTTTCCAAGTTTATAGTGAGTGGCTCTGAGAACTCTATACATAACAGGGTCTCTCATATTCATATTTGGGTGAGCCATATCAATTTTTGCTCTAAGAGTTGCTTTTCCGTCTTCAAACTTTCCATCTCTCATTGCTCTGAAAAGTCTCAAGTTTTCTTCTGGAGTACGGTTTCTGTAAGGACTTTCCTTTCCTGGTTCGGTCAAAGTGCCACGAGTTGCACTGACTTCATCGGCAGAAAGTTCGCAAACATAGGCCTTTCCGTCCATAATCATTTGCTCAGCGATTTTATATATGTCATCAAAATATGCTTCACTTGCAAAAATAAGCTTATCAGGTTTGTATCCAAGCCAAGCAAGGTCGCTCATATAACTGTCAGAAAATTCACCTTCTTCTTTGATAGGATTTGTGTCATCCATACGAAGATAAGTCTTTCCACCAAACTTCTTTGCTGTTTCAAAGTCAATTGTCCAAGCCTTTGCATGGGCGATGTGCCAATAACCACTTGGTTCTGGTGGGCAACGGGTGATAACTTCCTTTGTTTTTCCGCTTTTGATGTCTGCAATAATTTCTTCTTCAACTTCATTGTCTGGTGTGATAGTGTTTATGTCAAGTCCTGTCTTACTAAATTCCATCGTTTTCTCCTATAGATTTTATTTTATATAAACAAAAAGAAAAAGTCAAAAACTATTTGACAAGTTTTGCTTTAAGTTTGTTTTTTATTCTTGAAAGTGAGTTGTCTATGCTTTTTGGAGAGACATTCAAACTTTTTGAGATTTCTTTGTATGTATAACCTTGAAGGTAAAATTTGAGCACTTCAAATTCAAATTTTGACAAAATAGATTTGATTTGATTGTTTAGATTCAAAAATTCCTCTTTGTCAATTGCTTTTTCAATTGGGTCATATTCAAACAAAAGTTCGATTGGGGCAGAAACAAAGTCATCTTCATTTTCTGCAGGGGACAAGTCTTGAAGTGAAATTGCATCAGAAAGTGGTTTGTTTTTGTTTGTGTTTGACAACTTTATTGCATTCTGAATTTGATGTTTTATGCAAAGCACTGCAAATGTTTTAAATTTTGCTTCTTTTGAAGAATCATAGTTTTTTATTGCTTTATAAAGCCCAATCATTCCTTCTTGAATAATGTCTTCAATATCATCACCGACAATAAAATAACAGCGACTTATTTTGACAACCAAATCCTTGTATCTTGCAAGAATTTCGTTTTCAGCATTTTCGTCGCCATTTTTGATTTTTTTGAGTAAATCTTCATCCGAAATCAAATTTTTGTCGATTTTTGTCATTTTTATTGTTCTCTTTGTCTTAAAATTTCATAAATTGTGATTGCACTTGCGACAGATGCATTAAGTGAGTTTACACTTCCTTTAAGTGGCAAAGTGACAATTCCATCACAGTAAGATCTGAGTGATTGTTTAACTCCAAAACCTTCTGAACCAACAACAATTCCAATTGGGCCAGTGAGATTTTGTTTGTAAATTGACTCTCCACCAGTTTCACAAACATAAATCCAAAGTCCGTTTTCTTTTAGTGTGTCAATAGCTTCTTTAAGATTTGTCACTCTTGCAATTTTCATATTTGCAATTGCACCAGTACTTGTGCGGATAACAGTTTCATTGACCTGGCAAGCTCTGTTTTTTGGAATGATGATTCCATCAACACCAGCACATTCACAAGTTCTTATAATCGCACCAAAATTGTGAGGATCTTCAATTCCGTCAAGCAAAACAACAAAAGCATCGTGTCCTTTTGCGGCTTGCAAAATATCTTCAACAGAAGAATATTCAAATTCCACTGCTTGGGCGATAAAACCTTGGTGATGACCTGTCACACTGAGACTGTCAAGTTGTTTTTTTGGCAAATACTCGATTTTTATTCTGTTTTTGCTTGCAAGGGCAATCAAATCATCTTTTCTTGTTGAAAAATTTTTGTCAATAAGAATTTTATTGATTGTTGTGCCGTTTTTTATTGCTTCAAAAACCTGATTTCTTCCTTCAATATTCATTTTTACTCCATTGAAATTTCAAGAATTTCATTTAGTCTTTTTGTTTGTTTTTTCAAATATAAAAAGCCGACAAGTGCTTCAAAAGCGGTAGCTTTTTTATATGTTTCTTCATCAAAATTTTTTGCACCGTGTTTTGAGTGTGCATTTCTTGCTTTTCTCACGATGTTAAACTCTTCTTCACTTAAAGAATCCAAGATTTTTTCAAGAGTTTCCATCTGTTTTTTTGCATTGCAATACTTTTTTGCTTCATTGTGATAGTTTGCAAGTTTGTTTGTTTTTGCAAGCAAAACTTTTTCTCTCACAAATGCAGTATGTATTGCATCACCGATAAATGCAAGAGCAAGAGGGGACAATTGATCTTCAATTTCCATATAAACACCTTTTAGTTGTTAAATCTAAAGAGCACGACATCTCCATCTTGAATGACATATTCTTTGCCTTCAATACGGACTTTTCCGTTTTCTCTTGCTTTAAGGAAAGAGCCGGCCTTTACAAGGTCATCATAACTTACAATTTCTGCCTTGATGAAACCTTTTTCAAAGTCGGTGTGAATTTTTCCTGCGGCTTGAGGGGCTTTTGTGCCTTTTTTGATTGTCCAGGCTCTAACTTCCTTTTCACCGGCGGTAAGATAACTCATAAGACCAAGAAGGTCATAGCTTGTTGAAACAAGTTGTTCAAGGCCAGATTCTTTGATGCCAAGTTCTTGTTTAAACATTTCTCTGTCTTCTTTGTCAAGTCCGACAATTTCTTCTTCGATTTTTGCACACAAAACAACAACTTTTGCTTTTTCTTTTTCAGCAATTTCTTTCACTGCTTTGACATATTTGTTGTCTTCTTTTCCAATGTCGTTTTCGCCGATGTTTGCCACATAAATGACTGGTTTTGCGGTGAGAAGTGAGAAGTTTTTCAAAAGTTTTTGCTCGTCTTCATCAAACTCCAAATTTCTTGCTTGACCGTTGTTTTCAAGTTCTTCATTGATTCTTGAGAGCATATTCACTGTTGTTAAAAGTGACTTGTCTCCAGTTTGCTTGACAAGTTTTGAGTTTTTTTCGAGAAGTTTTGAAACTTGTTCTAGGTCAGAAAGAGCAAGTTCGGTCTCAATCACTTCAATATCTCTTTTTGGGTCGATTGAGCCGCTCACATGAATGATGTTTTCGTTTTCAAAACATCTAACAACATGCACAATTGCATCGACTTCACGAATGTGACTTAAGAATTTGTTTCCAAGTCCTTCACCTTTGCTTGCACCAGCGACAAGCCCTGCAATATCTACAAATTCTATGCTTGCAGGGGTAATCTTCTGTGTGTTATACATTTTTCCAAGCACATCAAGTCTTTTGTCAGGCACATCAACAATGCCGACATTTGGCTCAATTGTGCAGAAAGGATAGTTGGCACTTTCGGCACCAGCTTCTGTTATTGCATTAAAAAGAGAACTTTTACCAACATTTGGTAATCCTACTACTCCAATTTTCATTTTTTATGTCACTCCAAGTTTGTTTTATTTTATTTTACACACCCAAAATTGGATGTTCGCCGTTTTGTGGTTTCTTAGATTCCTTTTCTGCAGATTTTACAGCTTTCTTTATTTGTGGATCAATATAATAATCTTCAATAATCTCTGCTTTTTCTTTTTTCTGCTCTTCAATTTCTTTTTTCTTTTCTTTAAGTGTAGTATCTTCTTGAAGAGTATAATTTTCTAGGCCAGTTTTTCTTTCTTTTCTTGCATTTTCAATGTCAATGTCAGTTTCTGCAATTTGGCTGCTAATATTTGCAATTTCTGAAGCTTTAGTGAATTTATCTGAGCCTGTTTGGGCTTGTTCGTTGAGAATGTCTTTTTCAGAGATAAGGTTCTTGAGGTTGATTTGAATTCTATCTTGTTCTGGCTTAAGTTCTTTGCGATATTGTTCCGCTATAGACATTTGCTCTTTTTTCAACTTTTCGATTTCTATAGAATAACTATCTTTTCCTTCTTCTTTGAGGTCCTCAAAGTTTTTAACAGCTGCTTCTTTTTCTTTCAACACTTTATTTGATGATGTAAGAAGTTTGTTGTTTTCAGCAATAGTTTCGTTGTATTTTTTTATATTTTCGTCTACACCGGCTTTAAAATCTGATTCAAACTTTTTCTTTTCATTTTCTACTTTATCGATATCGTCGGCATAACCTTCAATTTCTTTTTTATAGCGTTCTTCATCTTCTTTGTTTGTTGTTGTCCTCAATAAATTATTTTTGGATTCAATATCTTTTAGCAAATCTTTTTTACGATTCTCATAGTTTGCTATTTGGTCATTAAAGTATTTTTGCTTTTCTTTTTCAGCAATCTTTATATTTTTTTCAGCATTTTTTGCATTTTTCAAAACATTATCTCTGTCTTGTTTAAGTAATTTTAGTTGATCATTACTCAGCTTTTCTTGCTCTTTAATTCTTTCTTGAATATTGTTGTAATCATTAATTATTTTTTTCATTTCAGGGGACAAGATAGATTTATCAGTGCTATCCAATTTTTCTGGATTATCTTTCATAATAATTGTGTAATAAAGACTTTTATGCTTATCAATTTCCGCATCAAGTCTGTTGTTTTCTTTCAAAATTGCTTTAGAAACTTTTGTTTTTTCGTCTTCAAGTTTTTTTACAAGGTTGTTTCTCTTGTCAATTTGATTGTTAACATTTTTAAGAAGTCTCTTATCTTCTTTAGAAATATTTCTGTTTCTTTGTCTTTCAGCTCTGCTAATTTGTCTGTCTTTTTGTTTGTCAAGTTGTTTAAGTAAATCTTCTTCTGAGAGTTTTGCTTTTTTAAAGCTGAAGTCTTTAAACATGTTTATAAAATCACTTTTTGCGGCTGCAAATCCCAAGAGCATAAAGCCACCAATCAATGCAGTGACTGGCGACAAGAGTGGACTAAGGAATAAGAGTAGTACAGCGATTCCAAGGAATATGTCACTACTCATCACATTAGTCGACCATTCTGGCCATGTTTTCTTTGGTTTTTCTTCTTTTTTAGGTTTTTCAGGTTTTTCAGGTTTTTCAGGTGTGACTGGAGTCTCAGTATTGACTGGAGGCTCTGGTTTAACCGGTTCAACAGGAGGAACTGGTTCGACAGGAGGTTCTGGCTCAACAGGAGGTTCTG
>CAMOEU010000004.1 GCA_946612575.1 uncultured Clostridia bacterium | reverse complement strand
TTGGTGAGAATAAACAAAGATACTTTCTCTCGCAGACACGGAATGAAATATTACCAAAGCATCAAAGGACTGCTAAAGTATATGAGACAGCACAAGATGATTGGATTTGCAAAATACACAAAAGAAAAACTTGTTAGATTTGCAGGGCATGTGCTTGTGCCAAAAAAACTTAAAAACAGAATGTATAGAAAATTTTTGAGAAAGAAAACGGAAGAGAAAACTAGGTAAGGGAAATGGAACAAACAGCTTCGACGATAAATATGCCAAAAATAAAAGACTTTTTAAAAAAATACAATTTTTATATTGTATGTTTTTTGTGTTTGGTTTTTTCGGTATGCTCAATTTGGGTTAAGCCATATTTCTTGATTGCATATGTGGTTGTTTTGGCAATTTCGTCTTTGTTTTATGATGTAAACAAGATTATAATTCAATGCTCTTTTTTCATTTTTTTTGGAAGATGTTTCAATTATTTTCATGGTATTATTTTGTTGTGTGCAGCACTGTTTGTTGTGCTAATAAGAGATTTAATCTTAAAAAGAGTTAAATTGTCAAAAGATTTAATATTCCCTACAACAATTCTTCTTGTTTATGTTGCTTTATTTTTTTCTGTTAAATTTAATCCTAGTCGTTTTGAGGCGATATACAACACAATTTTTCCAATTATTATTGCGATAGAATTGTTTGCAATGAGAAAAAATATTAATCTTATGAAGATATTTAAAGGTTTTTCTATTGTTTTGATTGTTGCATGTTGTGTTGCTTTTTTGTCATATTACATTGGAAATTATTATTTTGTTTATCATATTGACAGCAAGGGTGTGTATAGATTTATGGCTTTTCTTAGCCACGAAAATGCACTTTCAATATGGTGTGCAGGTCTTTTATCTATAGTTTTGGTTTTGTTTCTCAAGAAGAAATTGGGGCTTTTTAGTTTTACCGGTCTTGCTTTTGGTCTTTCTTTGTTTGGAATTTTGACAAAAAGTAAGGCCTTTTTGTTGATTTTTGTTCTATTGGTTCTAGTGTTTCTAGTTGCTAATTATATAAAAAATTGGAAAATTGGATTGATAGAAACTGTTCTTATGGTGGCTGTTTTTGGAATAATTTTTGCTATTTTCCCAAACAAAATTATTGAGTATATACATAGATTTTTTGCTTATTCCAGTGATGGTGGGCTTTTGAATATGCTGACAACTGGCAGGGTAATAATATGGGAACACTATTTTAATGTTTGGATTGAAACTCCTTTGACTGTGATTTTTGGTCATGGTGGAACATATATTACCGATTGGATTCTTGGCAGTCACAACACAGTGCTTGAAGTTTTGGTATACTATGGTGTTTTAGGGCTTATTTTGGATGCCGCTCTGATTGTTTACTTTATGGTTGTTTTATCAAAAAACAGAAAAAACAATTTCTTTAGTTATGTTCCATTTTTGACTGTTGGACTTTTGGCTATGATAGAGGTGCTTAATAAGGAAAGAGCAATTCTTATTGTTTTTGCTTGTTTTGTTGTTTCATTTGGCAAAATTGTTTCAGATGAAATTAGTGTTGTTGACAAGAATGCTGTTGGGACGATTGTTGAAAAGGATTTGATTTCTGTTATTGTGCCTGTTTATAATGTTGAGAATTACATAAGAAAATGTATTGAAAGCATTTTGAATCAAACATACAAAAACCTAGAAATTATACTTGTTGATGACGGCAGTCCTGACAACTGCGGAAAGATTTGTGATGAGTATGCAAAGATTGATTCAAGAGTTAAAGTGATTCATAAACAAAATGGTGGTGTTTCTTCTGCAAGAAATGCTGGACTTGAAATTGCAAAAGGTGATTATGTTGCATTTGTTGATGGTGACGATTTTATCGAACAGGATATGTATGAGAAAATGCATCTTTCATTGAAAAAAGATAATGCCGATATTTCATTTTGTAGATTTAACGAAGTTGTAGATGCAGAGAATTTTTTGGTTGTTGAAACAGCTTTGGAAGATTTTTGTGCAAGTTTAAATTTGAAATATGTGTTTAACCAAACAAGTTTAATTTCTGTTGAAGACAATTGTAAAAAAGTTAAGAAGTATGTCGGTGGCTACATTTGGAGATCTCTTTTTAATAGAAATTTGATTGGAAAAACAAGGTTTGATGAAAATGTTTGGCATGCAGAAGATTTGCTGTTTTTGATTGAATGTTTATGTAAGAAAGAAATTAGGATTTCTTTTGTTGATGAATATTTGTACAACTATGTTATCAGATCTGGAAGCCAAACACACAATGAAAAAAGCGAAGACAAAAAGTATGGGGAAAAACTTGTAAAAAATCGACTTGATTATATGAAAAAAATTGAAAATATTTTGAAAGGCACGAGATTTGAAAAGTGTGTTGATGGAATGTATTTCTACGGATATTCAACAATTTTTGTAAATAAATATGTGAATGGTGTTGATATCGATTTAAAAGAATTGGAGAAATGGAACACACAAGAAAAGTATCAAGAAAATAAAAAATATGTTTATGGACTGAAGTTTAGACTCAGAAATTATTTGATACATAAAAACAATATAAAAATGTTTAAGTTGCTTAGAAAAATTTCAAAATAAATGAGGGGTTATGAGCGAGTTAGTCACAGTTATTATTCCAGTATATAAAGTTGAGAAATATCTATCAAAATGTGTAGATAGTGTTTTGTCGCAAACATACAAAAATCTTGAGGTTTTTCTTGTGGATGATGGAAGTCCTGACAACTGTGGAAAGATTTGTGATGAATATGCAAAAAAAGATAAGAGAGTGAAAGTTATTCATAAGCAAAACGGAGGTCTTTCTTCTGCTAGAAATGCAGCACTTGATGTTTGCACAGGGAATTACATAACATTTGTAGATAGTGATGACTGGATTGAGACAACATATGTGGAAAAACTTTATGAAACAATAAAAAAATATGATTGTGACATTTCTGTTTGTTTTCATAATGAATGTGATGAAAGAGGCAATGTAAGAGCGAAAAAGCCTAAACAATTTGATGATTTTTATGACAAAGAAAATGTTTATACGACTTTTTTTGGAAAGAAACAATTGATAGATAGTGCTTGGGGAAAATTATATAAAAAAGATATCTTTAAAAAGATAAGATATCCACAAGGGTTGCATTATGAAGATACATATTTGATTGTTGATGTTTGTAAAGAAGTCAAAAAAGGAATTGCTGTTGCTGATGAAGGATTGTATAATTACCTAGTTATGAGAGAGGGAGCAATAACAAAGGATGTTTCACCAAAAATTTTTGATTGGATTGTTGCAAAAAGACATGCAGCCGAAGTTATGCCAAAGACTTGTGATGTTTATAAAGATTGTTGTGCGAGAATGTTTTATACTTATGAATCAATTTTCTATAGGATAAAAGAAAATAAAGATTTGATGAAAACATTTAAAAAACTGTTTAATGAAGATTATAAAAAATATATCAAATACACAACAAACAAAACAAAATTGCGATTCGCAATATTTAAACATTTTAAATTTATCTATAAATTGATATGGAAATGTTGATTGGAGATTTTTATGCAAGAACTTGTTTCAGTTATTATTCCAGTATATAAAGTTGAGAAATATCTACGAAAATGTGTAGATAGTGTTTTGTCGCAAACTTACAAAAATTTGGAGATTTTTCTTGTCGATGATGGAAGTCCTGACAACTGCGGAAAGATTTGTGATGAATATGCAAAAAAAGAAGCAAGAATAAAAGTTATTCACAAGCAAAATGGAGGACTTTCTTCTGCAAGAAATGCAGCACTTGATGTTTGCACAGGAGAATATATAACTTTTATTGACAGTGATGATTGTGTTGAACCAACCTATGTGGAAAAGCTTTATGATGCAATAAAAAAATATGATTGTGACATTTCTGTTTGTGGAGATAACTTTGTTGATGAAAGTGGAAGAGTTTTAAAACAGACAAATTTTAAAGAAGATTTTTATAAAAAAGATCAGAGTTTTGAATTTTTTTATGGGACAATTAACAGACATTTTGCTTGGGGTAAATTGTATGAGAAACATATTTTTGAGGAATTGAGATATCCAAATGGACTTAATTATGAAGATACATATGTAGTTCCTGAAATTTGCAAATTGATTGAGAAAGGCATTTGCATAATTTCGGATAGATTATATAATTATTTGCATATGAGAGATGGTGCAATAACCAATGATGTTTCAGCTAAGATTTTTGATTGGGTTGTTGCAAAGAAACATGCTTTAGAAATTATACCAAGTGACAGTAAGGCTTATGAATCATGTTGTTGGAGTTTGTTTTTCTCATACACAATTATGTATAAGAGAGTAAAAAATAACAAAGATCTTTCAGACAAAATGGAAAAGATGTTTTTGGAGGATTACAAAGCTTACAAAAAGTATTTGTCTTTCAATCATAAAATCAAATTTTTTATATTCAAAAATTTTAGAAAAATCTATTATAAATTATGGAAATAGGGGAGAAGAATGAAGCAAGATTTTGATGTTGATATTGTCATTCCTTGGGTTGATGACAGTGACAAAAAGTGGCAAGAGGAGAAAAATAAATATTTGCCATCTGAAAAGAAAATAAATATTGATGCTGCTGCAAACAGATATCGTGATTGGGACAATTTGCAATACATTTTTCGTGGCATAGAAAAATTTGCACCATGGGTGAGAAAGGTGTTTTTTGTCACATGTGGACAGGCTCCAAAATGGCTTAACAAAAATTGTGAAAAACTTGTTTGTGTTGATCACAATGATTACATTCCAAAAGAGTGCTTGCCTACTTTCTCTGCAAATCCAATCGAACTTAATATGCACAGAATAGAAGGACTGTCAGAACATTTTATTTATATAAATGATGATTTCTTTTTTACAAATAATGTTGAAAAAGAAGATTTTTTCAAAAATGGACTTCCAAGGCTTGTTGCAATGGAGAAACCAAAAACTGTTTCAAACGATATGGTTTTTGATTGTATTGCTGCAAATAATGTTAGGGAAATTTCAAAAAGATTTGAAAAACATTCAACAAAGAATTCCAACAAGAAAAAGTGGTATTCTTTAAAAAATCCTATTGCATTTGTTGTCAACAAGTTTTATGAAAAAACCGCTCCAACAGGTTGGGCAGGATTCTATATGGATCATTTGCCAACACCATTTTTAAAATCGAAAATTGAAGAATGTTGGAGCCTGTTTGGGGAAAAACTTTCCAACACTTCAAAAAACAAATTTAGGTCAATTTATGATGTGAATCAATATCTTTTCACAGAGTATCTTCTTTGTTCAAACAATTTTGAACTTGATAAATATGGCAGAAAGGGGAAATATTTTGCAATAGAAGACAACAAAGAAGGTAATGTTGAAAACATTTGTGAAAATATAAGAAAAAAGAAAAGTAAGATGATTTGTATAAATGATTTATCTGTTTCAAATTTTGAAGATACAAAAGCAAAGATAAACAGTGCATTTAAATCTATTTTGCCTGAGAAATCTTCATTTGAGTTGTAAAAAGGAGAGATGATGAAAGTTGCTCTTATAAATCCATATTATGGTTTGCCAGTGCCTGCCACAATGGGCGGAGCTGTTGAGGAATTGATGACGATAATAATAAATGAACACGAAAAACAATCTTCTGATTGTAAGTTTTATTATTTCCAAAAAGAATTGGATAAGGAAGATCAAAAATATAAACCTGAAAATAAGTTTAAAAACACAGAACTTGTTTTTGTCAAATACAACAAGGTGTTGACCTTTCTTCAAAGAGCATTCGGAAAATTTCTTAAAATACTTGGATTCAAGAGAAAATTGCCTTATTATGTTCCACTTGATTATCATAAAAAAGTTTTTAAACAGGTGAAAAAATTGAATCCGGATTTGATTATTTTTGAAAATAATCTTGATTCAAATGCTAAAAAATATATTAAATATTTTGGAAAGGAAAAACTTTATTTTCATTGCCACATTCAAGACATTCCTAAATTTCATATTGATAAATATGTTGCTGGGGTGATTGGTGTGAGCAATTTTATCACAACAGATTATGAAGAGTTTGTTGGGAAAGATAAGAAAATGAATAACTATGTCGTTCCTAATTGTGTCAATGAAGACAAATTTCTCAAAACTGTTTCTCAAAAGGAAAAAGATGAGATAAGAGAAAAACTTGGTTTCAAAAAAAGTGATTTCCTTGTGGTTTATTGTGGAAGAATCATGGAAAAGAAAGGGGTTGATAAGCTTTGTGAAGCAATGCTTAAAACACCTGACAATGTAAAACTTATGCTTATTGGAAGCCCTGGTTCGATAAAAAATGACAAAACAGAATTTGTTAAAAAAATTACAAAAATTGTAGATGAAAACAGTGAAAAAATAAAGTTTACAGGTTATGTTAAAAATGACGAACTTTATAAATATTATCAGACTGCAGATTTGCAAGTTGTGCCAACAATGATGGAAGAAGCTGCAGGGCTTGTTGTTATTGAAGGACAACTTTGTGGATTGCCACAGATCATCACCAAGTCTGGTGGTATGGTGGAATATGTGCCAAAAGAGGCAATTCAAATTGACAGATTTGATGGTATGGTGGATAATCTAGCTAAGAATATTGTTGAATTGTCGAAAGATAAAGATAAATTAAATAATATGAAATCTGCTTCTAAAGAAAATTCGAAAAAATATAGAAAAATTGACTTCTACAACAATTTTATGAATATGATTGACGATATAAATTCTAAAATTCAAAAACAATAGGGAGAAAATGGACAAAAAGCGATCAATACTTAATGTTTCTATAGCAATAATCACAAAAGTAATACTTTTGATTTTTTCGTTGCTCTTAAGAAGGTTTTTGATTAAATATGTTGGAAATGATGCAAATGGAGTGTATTCTCTTTACACCAGCATATTGGGCTTTTTGGCTATTGCAGAACTTGGTGTTGGGACAGCGATAAACTTTTCGATGTATAAACCAATTGTTGAAGGAGACACAAAAAAAGTTTCCGCATTATACAACTTATATAAAAAAGTCTATATTGTTATTGGTGCAATAATACTTGTTGCTGGCCTTGCAATTATGCCTGCATTGCCTGTTTTGGCAAGGGGATATTCTTATGATGCAAACCTTTATTTAACTTTTGGTATTATGCTTGTTTCTGTTGTTATTGAATATGCTTTCAGCAGCAAAACATCACTCATCAATGCCTACAAAAACAATTATGTGACAACACTTATAAATTCGATTTGCATCTTCTTGAGAAGAATTATCCAACTTCTTGTTTTGATTTTCTTCCATTCTTTTGAACTCTATCTTGCAGCGAAGATTGTTGCTGTGTTGTTGCAGTGGGCTCTTACAGAGATTTATGTAAGAAAACATTATAAAGACATTATTTCTACAAAGGAAAAAGTTGACAAACAGACAAAGGATGAGGTTGTTAAAAACACAAAAGCTATGTTTATGCACAAAATTGGTGCTGTGCTTGTAAACACTGCTGATAGCATAATTATTTCAGCATTCATTGGGGTGGCTATCTTAGGGAAATACTCAAATTACCTTACCATTATGACCGCAATGACATCAATCTTGACATTGTTTTTCTCACCACTTACAGCAATCATTGGGCATCTTTGTGCAGAAGGAAATTTGCGAGAGAAAAAGAAATATTTCAGATTTATGTATTTCTTTAATTTTACAATCGGAATAATATTCTTCTTGGGCTACTATGGGGTGATTGAGGAAATTGTTGGGTTGTTGTTTGGAAAAGATTTGATTATGGATAAGTCAATTCCTATTATTATCACAATAAACTATTTCATTCAGTTTATGAGACAGGCTGTGCTTTTGTATAGAGATGCAACGGGAGCTTTCTATTATGACAGATGGAAACCTCTTATTGAAAGTGTGCTAAATATTGGTTTGTCAATTGCTTTTGTATATCTTTTGGGTGTGGTTGGTGTTATTGTCGCAACAATCATAACAAACATTATTATCTGTCATATTATTGATCCGCTTGTGCTTTACAAATATGGTTTTGACGGAGAAAAGCCAACGAAATATTACCTTCTAAATTATGGACTTATTTTGGTTTTCTGCGGAGCACTTGCAGTTTTGCATTTTGTTATGCAAACAAATTCAAACTTGTGGATTGAGCTTGTAATCAATGGGTTTATTGCGGTCGGAATTGCATTTGTGCCACTTGTTTGTCTCTATATCTTCAGCAAAACATACAGAGAAAACACGAAAAAATTGTTTAAAAAATTTGGAAGCTTCTTCAAGAGGAGAAGACCAAAATTTGCATCCGAAAGTGAATTTTCTTGCGAAAATAATCAAAATTTGACAGAAAATGTTGAGCAAGCCAAAGAAAATTCTCAAGGAGAAATTGATGAAAACAATAAATCTTGAGAGTGGTGGCTACACAGCTGACCATGCTGTGAAGATGGTTGAGATTGAAATCGAACAGGCAAGAAAAGAAGGAAAGGTCGCCATCAAAGTTGTGCATGGTTATGGCTCACACGGCAAAGGTGGGGCAATACTACTGGAGCTAAGAAAAAAACTTCCAGTTTGGAAGAGAAGGAAGTTTATCTCAAATTATTTTTATGGAGATAAGTGGAATTTGTTTGATAAAGATGCAAGAAGAATACTCGAGAAGGATAAATCAATTTCAGGAGATGTTGATTTTTACACGGCAAATCCTGGGATAACAATTATTGAATTATAAAAAAGACTAGAAATGACCTAGTCTTTTTTTGTATATACTTATTTTTTTATGACTAATTGTCTTTAAAGTGGGCTGTTTGGTGGTTTTTGATAAATTTACAAAACACAACATATTGATTTGGTGCTTTATTAAAAACGGAATATATTGTGTTTTTTCTTAAAAATTTGTTAAAATCATTAGGAAATAATTTTGCCAAGTGATATAATCTCTTTTGTAAACATAAATTTTGTGTTTTGTTTGCAATTGTTTTGCAAAAAATATGACAAGGAGGGGTTATGGATTTTTATAAAGGTTTTAAAGGGGAAGATTGGAAAAACGAGATAAATGTCTCTGCATTTATTGACGAAAACTATAAAGAATATCGTGGTGATGACACATTTCTTTGTGGAAAGTCAGAAAAGACAGCAAAGGTTTGGGCAAAGTGCGAAAAACTTCTTGCAAAGGAAAGAAAGGTGCATCTTTTGGATGTTGACCTTAAGCATGTTTCTGGCATAAACAATTTCCCAGCTGGATATATTGACAAAAAGAATGAAGTTATCTTTGGGCTTCAAGGCGACAAACCTCTAAAAAGAATTATCAATCCATTTGGCGGAATCAGAATGGTGGACAATGCTCTTTCTGCATACAACAAGAAAATGGATGAGACAAATCACTCAATTTTTATTAACAAAATCAGAAAAACTCACAATGATGGTGTTTTTGATGCATACACTCCAAATGTGAGAAAAGCTCGTACTGCTGGACTTATCACAGGACTTCCTGATGCATACGGAAGAGGCAGAATTATTGGCGACTACAGAAGAATTGCTTTGTATGGAATTGACAGACTTATCGAGGAAAAGCAAAAGGATCTTTTAAAGCCAGAACTTCTCAAGATTGACAGTGAAGAAAAGATTAGACTCAGAGAAGAAGTTTCTGAGCAAATAAGAGCTCTCGAACAAATCAAACTTATGGCAAAGGGATATGGTTTTGACATTTCATTGCCAGCAAAAAATGCTCAAGAAGCCTTTCAGTGGACATATTTTGGATATCTTGCAGCTGTGAAAGAAAACAATGGTGCTGCTATGAGCTTGGGAAGGACTTCAACATTCCTTGATATATATATCGAAAGAGATATGGCAAATGGAGTTTTGGATGAAAAAGGTGCTCAAGAACTTGTTGACCAATTCATCATCAAACTCAGACTTGTAAGACATCTTCGTACTCCTGAATATGATGAAATCTTTGGCGGAGATCCAACTTGGGTGACAGAATCTGTCGGTGGAATGCTTGATGACAAACATAGTCTTGTCACAAAGAATTCATTTAGATATTTACATAGTCTTATCAATCTTGACCCATCTCCAGAGCCAAACTTGACTGTTTTGTGGTCAGAAAAATTGCCTGCAAACTTCAAAAAATTCTGTGCAAAAATTTCGATTTTGACTGATTCTATTCAATATGAAAATGATGATATTATGTCTCCAATTTATGGACATGATTATGCTATCGCTTGTTGTGTTTCTGCAATGAAAGTGGGCAAACAAATGCAATTTTTTGGTGCTAGATGCAATTTGGCAAAATCTCTTCTTTACAGCATAAATGGTGGAAGAGATGAAAAGAGCGGAAAAGTTGTTGTTGATGGAATCGAGCAAGACACAGATGCCGTTTTGGACTTTAAGACTGTCAAGAAAAGATATTTTGAAGTTTTGGATAAGGTGGCAGAAACTTATGTTGATGCTCTAAACACAATCCACTATATGCACGACAAATATGCCTATGAAGCTGGGCAAATGGCTCTTCACGACACAAATGTTGAAAGAATGATGGCTTTTGGTGTTGCTGGGCTTTCTGTGGCGACAGATTCTCTTTCTGCAATCAAATATGCAAAGGTTAAACCAATAAGAAATGCAGAAGGCATTGCTGTCGATTTTGAAACAGTGGGTGATTTCCCAAAATATGGAAATGATGATGACAGAGTGGATCAAATTGCAGTTGAGATTGTTAAACACTTTATTTCGACTCTCAAAAAACACAAACTATATAGAAATGCAAAACATACTTTGTCAGTGCTTACAATCACATCAAATGTTATGTATGGCAAAAAGACGGGCACAACTCCTGATGGCAGAAAACTTGGAGAACCTTTTGCACCAGGAGCAAATCCAATGCACGGAAGAGATTGCACAGGGGCTCTTGCAAGTTTGAATTCTGTGGCAAAGATTCCTTATAAAGATGTTTGCCAAGATGGTGTTTCAAACACATTCTCAATTGTTCCAAATGCTCTTGGAAAAGATGAAAAGTCAAGAATTAAAAATTTGGTTTCAATTCTTGACGGATATTTCAATCACGGTGCACAACATCTCAATGTGAATGTTCTTGACAGAGAAAAACTTATTGATGCAATGAATCATCCAGATAAATATCCAACACTCACAATTAGAGTTTCTGGTTATGCTGTAAACTTCAATAAGCTTTCAAGAGCTCATCAAGAAGAAGTTATCAAAAGAACATTCCACGAAAAAATTTAGGAGAGAAGATGGTTAAAGGTCGCATAAGCAGCGAAGAAAGCATGGGGCTTGTTGATGGTCCGGGCATAAGATATGTCGTCTTTTTGCAGGGCTGTCACTTAAGATGTAAATATTGCCACAATCCCGAAACTTGGGATATGATGGGTGAAAGCTATTTCACAACCGCTAAGAAACTTGTTGATAAGATTGAAAAGTATAAATCGTATTTTGGGCAGGATGGTGGAGTCACTTTTTCGGGTGGTGAACCACTTTTGCAACCGGAATTTTTGCTTGAAACACTCAAAGAATGTAAGGTAAGGGGGATTAACACCGCACTTGACACCGCTGGTGTTGGCTTTGGCGATTATGAAGAGATTTTGAAGTTTTGTGACCTTGTTATTTTGGACATTAAGGCTGTCAAGGAAGAAGATTATAAAGAATTGACAGGTCAAAAAATGGACAGATTTAAAGAATTTTTGGCGGCTTGTCAAAAAAATGGGAACAAATTGTGGCTTAGGCAGGTTATTGTGCCTGGGATGAACGACACTGAAGAGAATATTGAAAACCTTGCAAACTTCATTAAAACTATCAAAAATGTGGAAAGAGTGGAGCTTTTGCCATATAAAACTATGGGCGAAGTGAAGTATAAAAAACTTGGGCTCAAATATCGACTTGCAGGACTTTGTGAAATGAACGAAACTGAATGCAAACGACTTGAAAAACTTTTGATAACAAAATTGGGAGAGTGATATGGAAAACAAAATTGATGAAAAATGGGACTACCGTTTTATGGATATTGCAAAACAAGTTGCCACTTGGAGCAGCTGTGTGAGAGCTGGCAGACAAGTGGGTGCTGTTATCGTGAAAAACAAGCGAATTATTGCCACAGGATATAATGGTGCTCCATCGGGAATTGCAAATTGCAAGGAAAGGGGCTTTTGTATGAGAGACAAACTTGGCATTCAATCAGGCACGAGAGCGGAAATGTGCTATGCTATTCATGCCGAACAAAATGCTGTTGTTCAAGCCGCAAGAATGGGTATTTCTGTGGAAGGTGCAACAATCTATGTCACACACCAACCATGTTCTGTTTGCACAAGAATCTTGATAAATTCTGGAATCAAAAAGATAATCTATCTTGCACCATATCCAGATGAATTTTCACTTAATTTGCTTGCAGAAAGTGATGTCGAATGCTTTCAACTTCCAGAGAAAAAATAACAAAAATCTGCTTTCGAAAGCGGATTTTTTTGCAAAATATGTTGAATTTTGCGAAAATTGTTGACAAAAATATTTAAAAATTATATGATATAAACATCCATAAAGAGTGTGCGAGGGACAGCCCCAGTGACCACACAGCAACCTACGATAGTTATAAACTCAATAAAAAAAGAAGTTGAGTTGTGATGAGCAAGGTGCTAAAGGCTGAGACGATGGGATTATATAAAAAATTTTATCCCATCTGTGATGGGATTTTTTAATGCTCTTTATGGAAACAAAAGGAGAGTATTATGAAAAAAATTGTGACAAGTGAATCTGTAAATATTGGACATCCAGACAAAACATGTGATGTGATTGCAGATGCATTTTTGGATGAAGCTTTAAGGCAAGATAAAAACAGTCAAATGGCTGTTGAGTGTGCCATAAAAAATGACAAATTGTTTATTTATGGAGAGGCGACAACAAGTGCAAAAATTGATTATGAAAAAATTGCGAGAGATGTTTTGAAAGACATAGGTTATACCTGTGATTTTAAGATATCAAAAGAAATTAGTCAGCAAAGCTCTGACATCAATCAGGCCGTTGAGAAAAAACAACTTTGTGCAAACGATCAGGGTATGATGTATGGATATGCCACAAATGAGACGGCAGAATTTATGCCTCTTCCAATTTTGGTTGCTCACAAAATTATGAAAAAATATGATGATTTTAGAAGGAAAGGTGACAAATTTTTTGCCGATGCAAAATGCCAAGTTTCGGTCGTTTATGAAAATGATAAGCCTGTTTCTTTTGATAAAATTTTGATTTCAGTTTCTCACAAAGATGGGGTTAAAAATGAAAAAATTGCATCCGAAATCAAAAATAATGTGATTTTTCCTGTGTTAAATGATTATAAAAAATATGATTTTGACACAAAACTTATCATCAATCCAAGTGGAAAATTCACCATTTGGGGCTCTTTTGGAGATAGTGGTTGTGTTGGAAGAAAAATTGTTGTTGACACATATGGCGGTGTTGGAAGAGTTGGCGGTGGCTGTTTCTCAAGCAAGAATGCAACAAAGGTGGACAGAACTGGTGCATATTATGCTAGATTCGTTGCAAAAAACATTGTGGCACATGGACTGGCTGACAGATGTGAAATTCAAGTAAGTTTTGGAATTGGACTTGAAAAACCTACTTCACTTTATATAGAGACATTCGGCACAGAGAAAAAATCACTAGAAAAGATTTATGACTTTGTTGAGAAAAACTTTGATTTTTCTGTTTCAAATATGATTGCCGAACTTGATCTTCAAAAACCAATCTTCAAGCAAACTGCTTGTTTTGGTCACTTTGGACGAAGTGAGTTTGCTTGGGAGAAAATAAAAAAAGTCTAGAAAAAACTAGACTTTTTTTGATGGAGCTACTGGCGGGAATCGGACCCGCGACCTCCGCCTTACCAAGGCGGTGCTATACCACTAAGCCACAGTAGCAAAATTGACATTGATAATTTATCATATTTATCTTTTTATGTCAATCAAAATAAAATAATGCACGGGATTTCGTGCATTACTTTGTGTGTTTTTCTGCTTCATCAGCGATATGTCTCATTGTCTTAACAACAAGAGCAGGGTGTTTTCCATTTGCTGTTTCTCCAGAAAGCATGATTGCATTTGTTCCATCAAAAACTGCATTTGCGACATCGCTTACTTCAGCTCTTGTTGGGATTGGGTTTGTTGTCATAGTTTCCATCATTTGGGTTGCAGTCACAACAAACTTCTTGGCTTTGTTGCATTTTTTGATCATTTCTTTTTGATAGAATGGAATCTGTGCAAAGTCAATTTCAACTCCGAGGTCTCCACGGGCAACCATAATTCCATCAGAAACTTTCAAAATTTCATCAAAGTTTTCAATTCCATAAACACTTTCAATTTTTGAAATGATTTTGATATCTGCAAGTCCTTGACTCTTCAAATATTCTCTTGCTTGAAGAACATCTTCTTTGTGAGAAACAAATGAAAGGGCGATATACTCTGCCTCGATGTCTTTTGCAAATGCAAGGTCACTTTTGTCTTTTTCGTTTAAGAATTCCATGCCAGTTTCAATTCCTGGGATGTTGATGCTCTTTTTGTTTGAAAGTTCTCCACCATTGATTACTTTTCCAACAACACTGTCTTTTGTTGTTTTTTCAACTTGAAGTTTAATCATTCCATCATTTATGTAAAGAATATCTCCCTTTTTCAAAACTTCAGGGAGTCTGTCATAACTTACAGACACTTGTTTTTCATCGCCAAGGACATCTTTTGTTGTGATGATAAATTTTTGACCTTGTTTAAGGAAAACTTTTCCATCCTTGAAATCCTTGATTCTGATTTCAGGGCCTTTTGTGTCAAGCATAACACTGACTTTTTTTCCTGTCTTCTTGATTGCCTTTTGAAGTTCTTTAAAACTTTGTTTGTGAAGTTCATGAGAACTGTGGCTCATATTGAAACGGGCGATATCCATTCCGGCTTCAATCATTTCTGTCAAAATTTTTGATGTGTTTGATGATGGTCCAATTGAACATATAATTTTTGTCTTACTCATTTTCTTCTCCATGTATGTTAAATAACAAATCACGAACTATTCTATCAAATTTGTTTAGAAAATTCCAAATTTATTGACGAAATTTTTTAAAAATTTTTAAAAATTTCAAAAAAATTATCTCTTTATTTAAAAATATGTTGTTTAAAATGAATAGTTGTGCTAAAATATAGCAGAAAGGAGCAAGTTATGAATGCATTATTGCTTGGTTTCTGGGAAACTATAAAACATTTTGTCACAGTTGACTTGTCGACAACCACATTTGGCCTTTTGGTTGGGATTTTGGGAGTCTTGGGATTGCTTGCATTTTTGGGATTCTTTAAAGCTGCAACAAAGAGTGCTGAAAAGGGGAAATCAATTAAGTGGGGCTCATTTATTTTGGCAATAATTGTGCTTGGTCTTGTTGCACTGCTTGTTAGTGCTAGATTTGCTTAGTTTTAAAAGGAGAAATTGTTATGATTTTGGATGTTCCTGTATGGGTGACTAACTCGTTTCCAATTATAAGAATTGTTTTGTTTGCAATAGTTGTGCTTTGTGCAGTTATTGTTATTGCATCAACACTTTTCCAAAATGAGGAATCTTCTGACACAGATGTTATCACTGGTGTTCAAGAAAGTTATTATTCAAAAAACAAAGGTGGTTCAAGAGATGCAAAACTTAAAATAATCACAATCACTTGTTCAATTATTTTGGCAGTTTGTGTTGTTTTGTATTTTGTGACATTCTTGATTATGCCTGTTGGGGCTTAAAATGAGTCAGAAACAAAAAATTTTGGAACTTATAGATAAAAATAGTTTGGTTTTCTCTAACACGGACAAACTATTTTTATTTCTATCGTCTGCACTTGAATTGGATGTTGAGAAAACTAAAAAGGTCTTTTATTCTCTTGTTTCAAGTGGAGATATTTTTGAGATAAGAAGAAACAAGTTTATTTCAATTCCATCTCACGGATATGTTAAAGGGGAATTCTTTGGCACTGCAAAGGGATTTGGGTTTGTTAAGTCGGAAGGTTATTCCGATGATATTTTTATTCCTGCAAACAAAACAAATGGTGCTCTTGATGGAGAACTTGTTATTGTTAAGGTGCTTTCAAAAACTAATGAAGGTTGTGATGGCGAAGTTGTTTCGATTTATAAAGAACTTGATGGTGTTGTTGGGGTGATTGATGTTGTTGCTGGGAATTTCTTTTTGAATCCTGACAATGTCAAAATTCCTATGGATTTTCCTATTGTTAAAACTGGACTTAAAATTCAAAAAGGTATGAAGGTTTTGGCAAAGGTCGTAAGGTCTGAAAAAGGAAAAGCAAAGTGTATCGTTGAAGAAATCTTGGGTATGCAAGATGATGTTAAAGCTCTCGAACTTTCTATAATTCGTGACCACAATTTGTTTGAGAACTTCCCACTTCAAGTTGTTGAAGCGGAAAAGAAATTGCCTAAAGAAGTTTCTGCAGCACAAAAGAAGGGCAGACTTGACCTTACAGGTGAGACAATTTTCACGATTGATGGGGCGGATGCAAAAGACCTTGATGATGCTGTAAACATCAAAAAATTTGACAAATATTATGAAGTTGGTGTGCATATTGCTGATGTTGGGGAATATGTCAAACAAGGCAATGTTTTTGACGAAGAGGCATATAAGAGAGGAACATCTGTGTATTTCCCTACTTCTGTTTTGCCTATGCTTCCTAGAGGTTTGTCAAATGGGATTTGTTCACTCAACGAGGGTGTGGAAAGATTGACACTTTCTTGCATAATGAAAGTAGATTTTTCTGGAAAAGTGATTGACTATAACATTTGTGAGTCGGTAATCAAAAGTTGTGCAAGACTCACTTATAAGGAAGTTTTTGAGGCACTTTCTGAAAACAAACTCAACGAAAAAACAAAAAAATTGGTTAAAGATTTCAAGATTATGAGAGAACTTTGTGATATCTTGGAAAAGAACACAGTTTCTCGTGGAGCACTTGATTTGGATGTTCCTGAAGTGCAATTTGTTTTTGATGAAAATGGTATGGCTGTTGACTTAAAAAGAAGAGAAAGAAACGAAGCTCATAGACTTATTGAAGACTTTATGGTGCTTGCAAACGAAACTGTTGCAAGACATTTTTGCACAAAGGGTGTGCCTTTTGTTTATCGTATCCACGAAGCTCCTACAGTGGAAAAAGTTGCAACCGTATGCGATTTTTTGAAGGGAATTGGTGTCCCTTATCCAAAAATTC
>CAMOEU010000003.1 GCA_946612575.1 uncultured Clostridia bacterium | reverse complement strand
AAATTATAGTAGTAATAATGCAGGAAAAAACTCCGTGCAAAAGTTTTTGAAAAACGAATAATTTTGTTGGCATTTTGAGTCTTTTAAGCATTGTTTTTGATTGGATGATTGTGGAAATTCCGCCAAAACTTATCACAAAGCTTGCAAAAATCGCGGCAAGGAATTTGTTTGAAATTTGTGAAAGTGTGATACATCCTTTTGTTATTTCAACAATTCCTTGTAAAAAACAAGATATTGGTTGTGGCAAAAAATTGAAAACGGGTGCAAAACTTTCGATGATAACAAAGAAAATTGTGATGACACAGCCTACTGACAAAATTGAAATTGTGGAATCCAAAACTATGTCAGAAATATCAAAATTTTGCTTCCGGAAGTCGATTTTTTGCAAATTTTCTTCGTTTTTAAACTTTAAATTGCGGAAAAATATGCCGTTTATTATTGCACTTAAAATGTGGCTTGCAAGCAAAATATATCCAATTTTTGCAGAGTGAAACATTGATATACCTACAGCACCGACAATAAACATTGGTCCTGATGTTGAGCAAAATGATGTCATTTTTAAGGCATCAGTTTTTGTTATTTTTCCTTGAAGATAAAGGTCTGCCACCATTTTTGTGCCGACAGGATAACCGGAGAGAATTGCCATCAAAAATGTGTAGATTGATATTGGTGGAGTTTTGAAAAGAAAACTACTTACTTTTGAAAACGGCTTTGTAATTTTTTCCATCGTACCAAGACTTGACAAAAGACGAGTGAAAAACATAAACGGCAGCACACTTGGCAAAACATTGAATGCCCAAGCCGAGATTCCGTTTAGTCCACTTTTGATAAATCTTTGAGGGAAAATTATCATACAAAAAAGAAAATATAAACACAGTGGTGTTATCGCTGTTTTTGTCAAAGCTTGTCCACCTGATTTTGAGTAAAGATTTTTCATTTTTGAGCCTCTTTTATTTGACTTTAAAAAGGAAGATATTATACAATACTGATAGAAACTTTTTGTTTCAATTTATTTTATTTTTTTGTTTTTGAAAAAATGAATGGAGAAATTATGTTTAACACGAAAAAACTTTTAGAAAGTGCAAAAGCAAAGAAAAAGACAATTGTTTTTCCTGAAGTTAGTTTTTCAGACAGAACTTTTGAAGCAGTGCTTTTTTTGAAGAAAAAGGGAATTGTCAATCCACTTCTTGTGGGAGATGCAAGTGCTCTGATTTTGAGAGATAAAAGATTTGGAGCATTTGACATTGTCAATCCGGTCACATTTCCTGACAGAGAAAAACTTGTGAAAACTTTGTATGAAAAAAGAAAAGAAAAGGGTATGACTTTAGAGCAGGCAAACAAACTTGAAAAAGACCCATATTATTTTGGGACACTTCTTGTTGAGTGTGGTTATGCAGACGGAATGGTTTCAGGTGCTGAAGCATCAACAGCCACAGCAATCAGACCTGCTCTTCAAATCATCAAAGCAAAGAGCAAGAAAGATCAGATTTCATCAAGTTTTATTTTGTTTGGGAAAAACAAATTTTTGAAAGATAAAGTTTTGTTCTTGTCAGATTGTGGTCTTATTGAAAATCCTGACAGCGACACTTTGTGCCAAATTGCAGAAAATTGCACAAATTTTGCAAGGAAGTTTGATGTTAGCCCAAAAGTGGCTTTCTTGTCATATTCAACTCACGGCAGTGCAAAGGGTGAAGCTGTTGACAAAGTGAAATCTGCCTACGACAAATTTAAGAAGAAAGAAAAAGATGTTGTTTGTGATGGTGAAATTCAGTTTGATGCTGCAATGGTGCCAAGAGTGGCAAAAAACAAATGTGAAAAAAGTCCACTCAAGGGTGATGCTAATGTGCTTATATTCCCAGATATTCAGGCAGGAAACATTTGCTATAAATCAATGCAATATCTTGGCGGGCTCACCGCAATTGGTCCAGTGTTAAACGGACTTAAAAAACCAGTTAATGATTTGTCTAGAGGTTGCAGTGTTGAAGATATTATTCTTGTCAGTGCAATCACAGCAATTCAATGTGAAGATAAAGATGAAAAGGAGAAAAAATAATGAAAATATTGCTTATCAATGCGGGCTCAAGCTCACTTAAATACCAACTTATAGATATGGATAACAACGAAGTTATCGCAAAAGGAAACTGTGAGAGAGTTGGTCTTACAAAACCATTTATTTCTTACAAACACAATGGAAAGTCAATGCAATTTGATGGTGCAAAAAACCATGTTGAAGCTGTAAAGAAAGTTTTGGACATCTTGACAAACAAAGAATATGGTTCAATCAAATCTCTTGATGAAATTGATGCTGTTGGACACAGAGTGCTCCACGGTGGAGAAATCTATACACAATCAGTGCTTGTTGACAGCAAGGTTTTGAAAAACTTGGAAAAACTTGTTCCACTTGGACCACTTCATATGCCTGCAAACATTTCAGGAATCAAAGCTTGCCAAGAAGTTATGCCAAATGTGCCACATGTTGCAATTTTTGACACAGCTTTCCATGCAACAATGCCAGAAAAGGCATATTCTTATGCAATCAAATATGAAGATGCACAAAAATATCATATCAGAAAATATGGTTTCCATGGTTCAAGTCACAGATTTATCACACTCGAGATGGCAAACATCTTGAAAAAACCTGTTGAAGAGCTTAACCTTATCATTGCTCACCTTGGAAATGGATCTTCAATCACTGCAGTAAAAAATGGTCAAAGTGTTGACACAACAATGGGACTTACACCACTTCAAGGTCTTGTTATGGGAACAAGATCAGGCGATGTTGACCCTACAGTTGTTCAATATCTTTGCAACAACAAGAAGATGACTGTTGATGAAGCAATTTCATATCTCAACAAACAAAGTGGACTTTTGGGAGTTTCAGGTGTTGACAGTGATATGAGAGCAGTTGAAGAAGGAATCAAAAAGGGAAACAAGAGATGTAAACTTGCTTTTGATATGCTCACATACAGCATCAAAAAGTTTATTGGAAGCTATTTGGCAGTGCTTGGAAATGTTGATGCGATTGTTTTCACTGGTGGAATTGGTGAAAATGATGACCTTGTAAGAGCTGATGTTCTTTCAAATATGGAAAATCTTGGAATTGTTTTGGATGAAGACAAAAACAAGAATTTTAAACGTGGAGAAGTTCAAACAATTTCTGCAAGAAAATCAAAGATTAAGGTTATGATTGTGCCTACAAATGAAGAACTTATGATGGCTAGAGATACAAAAGCTATCGTAGAATCTCTTGGTGGAAAGAAAAAAGCAAAAAAATCTAAATAAAACTTGACAAAACATTTTGTATAATGTAAAATAAAGTCGCAAATGTAAGAGTTTTCGGCATTTTTGCCGTTTTCTTATAATTATTTTAAAAAGGAGAGTGTAAAAATGGCTGTTCCAAAGCATAAAGTATCAAAAGAAAGAAGAAATACTAGAAATTCTGCAAACTTCAAAGCAGAAGCTCCAACACTTGTTGAATGCCCAAAATGTCACGAACTTAAGGCTCCACATGCAGTTTGCAAGAAGTGTGGCACATACAAAAACAAGACAGTTGTTGAAGACAAAAAGAAGAAAAACTAGTTTAGATAAAATACTCGGCTTATGGCTGAGTTTTTTTATTGCAAAAATGCCGTATTTTCCTTTAATCTTTTGACTTTTCTCTTATATATTTGTTATATTATATATTATAAATATAATAGGAGTTTTGTATGAAAATCGTTGTTGACGGATTTGGCGGTGACAATGCACCAGGCGAAATTGTTGAGGGTGCAATCCTTGCTGTGCAAAAACGAAAAGATATTGAAGTGGTCCTGACAGGGAAGGCGGATGTTTTAAACAAGCTTATAAACGGCAGAAGTGAAAGGATTTCTGTTGTTGATGCACAAGATGTGATAACAAATGATGACCAACCTACACTTGCAATCAGACAAAAGAAAGATTCATCTCTTGTCAGAGCTTTTGACCTTTTGAAAGAAAACGAAGATGTTGTTGGGCTTGTCTCTGCGGGAAGCACAGGTGCAATTCTTACTGGAGCAATCTTCAAGATTGGCAGAATCAAAGGGATTTCAAGACCTGCACTTTGTCCTGTTTTGCCTACAGTTGTTGATAGACCTGTTATGGTGTGTGACAGCGGTGCAAATGTTGACTGCAAGAGCGAAAACTTGCTTCATTTTGCAATTATGGCTTCTGCTTATTACAGCATAATCAGTGGAGAGAAACAGCCTAGAGTTGCACTTCTAAACAACGGTGCTGAAGAGCATAAGGGAAACGAACTTACAAAAACAACTTATGCACTCTTGAAAGAAAGTCCAGTAAACTTTGTTGGAAATGTTGAAGCAAGAGAATTGATGAGCGGAGATGTTGATGTTATTGTTGCTGATGGTTTTGCTGGAAATGTGCTTTTGAAAACACTTGAAGGCACAGCAAAGGGAATGTCAGTGCTTATCAAAAAAGAAGCAAACAAAAATCTTTTCTCAAAAATCGGTGCACTCTTTATGGGTAAGTTTAAAGGACTTAAACAAAAGATGGACATAAACAAATATGGTGGTGCACCATTCTTGGGATGTAAAAAAATTGTTTTGAAGACACACGGCTCTGCAAACAGAGAAAATGTTAAAAACACAATTTTGCAAGTGGCGACTTTGCACGAGAACAAACTTAATCAAAAAATTGAAAAACTTGTTGAAGAAATTTCTTCAAAAGTGGGAGATGAAAATGATTGAGAAAAAGATAGGATACAAGTTTAAAGACAAAAATCTTGAAACTAGAGCACTTACTCATCCTTCAAAGTCAAAAGAAAACTATCAAAGACTTGAGTTTTTGGGAGACAGCATACTAAACTTTTTGGTTGGGGAATATCTATTTAAAAACTCAGACAAGCAAGAAGGTCAGCTCACTGTGCTTAGAGCACACTATGTTTCGGAAGATAGTTTGTCAAAGTGCTTTGATGAAATGAATCTTTCTGATGATGTTATTACAGGCAAGAGTCTTGGAAAAGAACTTACTTCTGCAATTAAGTGTGATATTATTGAAGCAATTATTGCTGGAATATATCTAGATAGCGATATAGAAAATGCAAGAAAATTTATTTTGGAAAAACTTCACATAACTGAGTTTGAGTCGGCTGAGAATGACAATTATAAATCACAGCTTCAAGAACTTGTGCAAGCAAACTTCAAATGTGCGATAAGATATGAGACAGAAAAAGTTGAAGACTATTTTCAGGCAAAATTTTTCATGGATGAAGACCTTATTGCAACAGGTTATGGAAAAGATAAGACAAAGGCAGAACAAAATTGTGCTTATGTGGCTATAAGCAAATTGTTCACTGAAGAATAAAAGACAGGGAAGAATTATGTATTTTAAGAAAATTGAAATGATTGGTTTTAAATCTTTTGCAGACAAGACTGTTATTGAATTTAACGGTGGTTTTACTGCGATTGTTGGACCAAACGGATGCGGAAAAAGTAATGTTTCTGATGCGATCAGATGGGTGCTTGGAGAACAAAGTGCCAAATCTCTTCGTGGTGACAATATGCAAGATGTCATCTTTAAAGGGACAGAAAAGAGAAAGAGTTTGTCATATTGTGAAGTGACTCTCACTTTTGACAACTCTGATAGATTTTTTAATATAGCTTATGATGAACTTTCCATCACAAGAAAACTTTATCGTTCGGGCGAGAGTGAATATCTCATAAACAAAAACACTTGTCGTCTTAGAGATATCACTGACCTTTTGTTTGACAGTGGTATTGGTAAGAATGGTTATTCTGTTATTGGACAAGGTAAGGTAAGTGAAATTGTCGATGAAAAGCCTGAAGAAAGAAGACTTATGTTTGAGGAAGCGGCTGGGGTTGCTAAATTTAAGTCAAGAAAGGATGAAGCAGAAAGAAAACTTCAAAGGACAAGAGAAAATCTTGTAAGAATTGATGATATTATTGCCGAAATTGAAAGACAGATGGGACCACTTAAAAAACAAGCGGAAGATGCCAAGAAATATCTTGAGTATAAAGGACAACTCAAGGATTTGGAAGTCAATGCTTATGTTTATCAATATGAAAACTCAACCGTGGTGAAAAATCAAATCAAACAAAAAATGCAAGCTTTGGAAGAAGAACTTTCAGCTCGTCAAAACGAAATTGAAAACATCACAAAAGAATATGACAATGAGATGAACAGACTTTCTCTCTTTGACAAGGATATTGCAAAGCTTAATGACGAACTTTTGAGACTTACTGTCGAGCTTGAAAAGCAAGAAGGTGAGACAAAAGTAGCTAGAGAAAGAATCAACTTCACTCACAGAGAAAACGACCGTATCAATCTTGACATCACAAATGCAAACACAATGATTGATGCTTGCAATGAGCAAGAAAAGGTTAAGACAAGCGAAAAAGACTCTTTAAACGAAAGACTTTCATCACTCAAGGCAAGTTATGAAGAATTGTCAAACAAACACTTGCAGATTGTTGACGAAATGTCATTAAACGAAACTGAGGCTGGTCAATCACAACAAAAAATGATTGAAGCCCTCGGCTCACTTTCTGATGTCAAGAGCAATCTTTCTAGACTTGAAACAGAAAAAGACTTGCTTTTGCAAAACAAAGAAACTATTGCCAAAAACTTGAAGGAGTTGGAGCAAAAACTTTCTGACACTCAAAGTATGTATGATGTTTGCGAAAAAAACATCGCTTCTGCAAAAGAAGAACTTGAAAAGACTTTGGCAGAAAACGAAGAAATTGCTGGAAGAATTTTTGTTTCTTCAAAAGATATTGCTGCTCTTGAAACTGAAAGAGCAAATATGACAACTCAAATCAAGGTTTATGAAAACAGAAAGAAACTCTTGAGCGAAATGCAGGCAGAATATGAAGGCTATGCATATAGTGTCAAGAAGATTTTGAAGGAAAGAGAGAAAAACTCTGCCGTAAACAGCAAGATGGTTGGTGTTTTGGCTTCACTCATTAAAGTGCCTGCACAATTTGAAACAGCAATTGAAGTTGCTCTTGGTGGGGCTGTTCAAAACATTGTCACATACAATGAGGCGGGAGCTAAAGACCTTATTGCATATCTTAAACAAAACCAATTTGGAAGAGCGACATTCCTTCCTATCACAAGTATGAAAAGAAGAGATATGGATGAAAAACTTGTTGCTGGAAAGAAAGGTGTGTTTGGGGTTGCAAGCAAACTTATCTCTTATGACAAACAAATTGACAATGTCATCAGCAATTTGCTTGGCGGAACTGTTATTGTTGACACTCTTGCAACTGCTGTTGACCTTGCTCAAAACAACAGATTTTCATTTAAGATTGTCACACTTGAAGGTGATGTTGTAAGCACACAAGGTTCGCTCACTGGTGGAAGCAAGAAAAACGAGGTGACAAATCTCATTTCAAGAGAAAGAGAAATTGAAACTTTGACAGCTGAGATAGAAAAACTTGAAACAAAACTCTATGAATATAGAAACAAAATTGATTATCTCAATGTTGATTTGAATGCATCAAAATCAACAGAAAAGAAGATTGCTGCTCAAAAGAATGAAATTGAAATCAGACTTGCCAAAGAGCAAGAAAGATTTGATGCTTTAAACAAAGATTTGCAAGAACTTCAAGACCAAAAGAAAGTTATGGTTATGGAGCAAACTTCTGTTTTGAACAAACTTAAACTTGTCGAACAAGACTTGTCTCAATCAAACAGAGTGCAAAGTGCTCTTAGTGGAAACAAGGAAGATGCAGACCTTTTGGCAAAACAAAAGCAAGAAAGATACAACCAGATTAGACAGGAAAGGGACAAGCTTGTTTCAAATATGACAACTGTGAAAGTTGATATTGCATCTTGTGAAGCAAAAATTAAAGCAGTTTGTGATGAACTTGACAGAATTGCAATCGAAAGAGATAAACAACTTTCAAACATTGCTGCTCTTCAATCACACTTGGATGAAAATCAAAAGTTTATTGATTCTGCAGAAGAAATGATCAAGCAAAAGATTGAAAATGCAAGACCTTCTGAAGCAAAAAATAGACTTACAGACATCAGAAAAGAGAGAGAAAATCTTGAAAACAGCAAGATTGCCATTTCTGCAAAAATTAAAAAACTTGACGAAAACAAAACGACAGTTATGGAACAAATTTCTGTTGTTAATGACAAAAAATATCGTGAAGAAAACAACTTGGCAAAAGTTGATACCGAGCTTGAAACAATGCAAGAGAGAATTTATGAAGAATACAGCTTGACATACAACGGTTGCTTGGAATTTAGAAGACCAGACTTTGAAATCAAAGAAGCTCTTATTGCAATCAGCAAGCTCAAAAAGGACATCTCAGCCCTTGGATATGTCAATGTTCATGCTATTGAAGATGTTTCAACTTTGCTTGATAGATATAATGATATGTCAACTCAATCTGCTGACCTTAAGAAAGCAGAAGAAGACTTGATGAAGATTATCAGAGACCTTTCAAACGAAATGCTTACGAAGTTTAATGAAGAATTTAACAAAATCAACGAAAGCTTCAAGATTGTGTTTAGAGAACTCTTTGGTGGTGGTCAAGCAAGTTTGGTGCTTACAGAATCTGAAGATCCACTTGAAGCAGGTGTCGAGATTATGGCCCAACTTCCAGGAAAGGCAGCAAACAAACTTTCACTTCTAAGTGGTGGTGAAAAGACTTTGACAGCGATTGCACTTTTGTTTGCAATCTTGAGACTCAAGCCACTTCCATTCTCACTTCTTGACGAAATTGAAGCGGCACTTGATGATGCAAACATTGAAAGATTTGCGACATACCTTAAGAAATTGTCATCATCAACACAATTTATTGTCATCACTCACAGAAAGCCAACAATGGAACTTTCAGACAGCTTGTTTGGTGTGACTATGGAAGAAAAGGGTGTGTCTAAAGTCGTTTCTGTTAAACTTGCTGATGCAATTAAACAAGTTGAAGACGAAGCAAACTAAGAGGATAATATGGGATTTTTTAAGAAAATTGGCGATGCTTTAAGAAAGACAAAAGAGGCATTTGCCAGAAAAATTGATTCACTTTTGTCTCACGGAGAAATCAACGATGATTTGTTTGATGAGCTTGAAGATGCACTTATTTCATCTGATATAGGTGTTAGGGCTTCAATCGAAATTGTTGAAGAATTGAGAAAAAAGTCAAGAGAAAACAAAGTTAGAACTGCGGAAGGAGTTAGACAACTTCTCAAAGAAATCATTGCGAGCTATTTTGAAGATGCTCCACAAATTGAGATAAAATATCCAGCAATCATCACAATAATTGGTGTGAATGGGGTTGGAAAAACAACAACAATTGGGAAACTTGCAAATTATTTCAAGCAAGAGAAAAAAACTGTGACACTTGTCGCTGGAGACACTTTCAGAGCGGCTGCTTCGTCACAACTTGCTGAGTGGGCAAGCAGAACAAAAACAAGAATTGTTAAACATGCGGAAGGTGCTGATGCGGGTGCTGTTGTTTTTGACGGAATTGCAAGTGCAAAAGCAAACAAGACTGATGTGCTTTTGGTGGACACTGCAGGAAGACTTCACACAAAAACAAATTTGATGGAAGAACTTAAGAAAATCGAAAAGATTGAAGATAGAGAATATCCAGAAGCAAACAAATACAACTTTATTGTGCTTGATGCAACAACAGGACAAAATGCTCTTTCACAAATCCAAGCCTTTGATGGTTATGCAAAAATTGATGGAATTATTTTGACAAAACTTGACGGAACAGCAAAGGGTGGAGTTATTATTGCAATTGAAAAGGAATACAAACTTCCTGTTGTGTTTGTTGGCACAGGCGAAGGGATGGATGATATTGCAAAATTCTCTCCAAAAGATTTTGTTGAAGGTCTTTTCTAAGACTTTGTGAGGTTTTTATGAAAAAGAATATGCTAAACGGAAAAGTTGCAGTTATTTCTGGTGGCGATAGTGGAATTGGTCTTGCCATTTCAAAAAGACTGTTTGCTGAAGGTGTGAAGATATACAACATTTCAAGATCAGGAAAGGAAAATGAAATTTTTGTTGAAAGTCTTTCGTGCGATATTTCAAATGAAAAACTTATGCAGGAAGTCGTAAACAAAATTGTTTCAAAAACAAAGATTGATTTTCTTTTCTGTAATGCTGGTTTTGGAATTGGTGGGCTTGTTGAAAATGCGAGTGTAGAAAATATTGATAAGATTATGAAAGTCAATCTCACTGCACATATTCAAATGACAAAACTTTTCATTCCTTACATAAACGAGGGTGGAAAAATTCTTTACACAGGTTCTCTTGCTGCGATTTTGCCTTTGCCATATCAAGCTTGTTATAGTGCAAGCAAAGCTGGTCTTTTGAGTTTTGCAAGGGCACTTCGCACCGAGCTTAAACCAAAGAAAATTGGTGTGAATGTGTTTTTGCCTACTGACACAAAGACAGGATTTACTGATGCAAGAATAAAAGAAACTGGTGCCAGCGATAAGGAAAAACAGGGTATTGTCAAGATGGAAAAGGAAGAGAAAAATGGCAAAGACCCAGATTTTATTGCAAAGAAAGTTTTGAAACTTGTCAAAAAGAAAAAAATGCCTGTGTGCAAGACTGCAGGCGGTTTTGGTCCACTTTCAGGTGGTTTTCTAGGTTTTCTTGTAAAGATTTTGCCAAACAGATTTGTTGATTGGCTTATTGAAAAGATTTATTTATAAAAAAAGATGCTGCAAATGTCAGCATCTTTTTTATTGAACGATTCTTCCAACACCATCATCCATAAGAAGGTCTACTCTATCACGAAGTTTCTCTGTGTCTTGTTCTTCAATTTTGATATCGCTCTTTTTCCCTGTGAGAGAATTTACTGCAGATATACACATTTTTTTGATGAGTGGGTCATCTGTTTTGTTTGCTCTTTCAGTCAAATATAACAAGATGGTTTGACCAGCAACAAGAATATCTCTTTTTCCACATTCATTGAGATTTATAGATTCTGTTGAGATATATAATTCCTTATTTGAAATGAATGGATCAATGCTGATATTGTTCATTATTGCTATTGCATTTTGATATATTTGACTGTCTTGGAAATGAGACTTTTCTTGTTGTGGTAGATTGTTTATCAGAAAGTTGAAAGCAGCAGAGTTTCTAAAGTCAATTTCTGACAAAATATTATATTCTTTATTTATTATTTCAGAGATTTTGTTTATGTCCATGTTTTATTCCTTTTACAGCAAATATTAAACCACATTAATGTGAAGTTGTCAAGGAGTGTTTTTTCAAAAAATGTCAAAATATGACAAATTTCAACATATATATTCACTAAGGGGTGAATTATGGTGTTTGAAAGTTTTGCATATTTTCTTGGAAGAATAAATTTGTTTACAAACTATGTTAACACTGCAAATGGTTTTCCAAAACCACTTTCGCTTGATGAGGAAAAAGAGTTGTTTCAAAAAATGAAGCAAGGGGATGGCAAAGCAAGAGAAAAACTCATCAGTCACAATCTTAGACTTGTTTCTCACATTGTGAAGAAATACACCAATTCACTTGAAGCTGATGACTTGATTTCTGTGGGAACAATCGGGCTTGTGAAGGCGGTTGACAGTTTTGATTACAGCAAAAATGTTCAGTTTTCCACCTATGCAGCAAGATGCATCAATAACGAAATTTTGATGCTGATTCGTGCAAACAAAAAACACAAGGATGTTGTGTCACTAAACAGCATTACCACAAACAGTGATGATGACAAGGATTTGGAACTTATGGATGTTATTGCCTCTGATGAAGAAGAAGTTTTTCTTCAGGTGGAAAACAAAATTCTTGTGCAGAAGGTTTTGAAGGTTATTGATAAGTTTTTGGATGAAAGAGAGAAAAAAGTCATCTTTATGAGATATGGCATAAACCATCCAAGGGCATACACACAAAAGGAAATTGCCCAGATTTTATGCATTTCAAGGTCATACATTTCAAGGATAGAAAATAAGGCTCTTGAGATAATTCGAGAAGAAATTCCAAAAATTTAAAACCGAAATAAAAATTTTTTTGGAAATTTTGTTTTTTTGCTTGACACTTTTAAAAATTAAATCTAAGATAAAAATGAATATATATTCATAAAAATGAATATTTTTTAGGAGGTGGGATATGACAAAATCTGAGTTTTATGACCTTGTAAACAATATGATTATCCCACTATTCACAGGTTCTTATGTTGCTGGAGAACTTGAATCTTCACAAAGAGACTTGGAAGTTGCACTTGGAAAATGCAACTCAATTTTGCTTAAGCCATCAAAAATGGATGACTATAGAGTCATCTTAAAAAGAGGACAAGCATTTAAAGTTTCGGAAGTAAACTTGATTAAACTTATCTTGAAAGAGATTGATGATATATCAAAATTTGGAATTGCGGATGAAACATATTACAGAAAACTTTGCAATTTGGCAATTGAAAAAGCTCTTATTGAAAGCATAACAGAGTCAGCAAGTTCGACTGTTTTGGGAATTGTTCACAGCATGGAGAAATGGGCAAACAGGACATATGAAGGACAAACTGTTGACCTTGGTGTTATTGTGAATCTTGCAACAAACTCTGACGAAGTAAACAAGGTTTGTTATAGTGATGTTTTAAGCAAGGATTTCTCCGCACTCTTTACGGATGGAATTTCTTCTTTTATCGAATTTGACAGCAAGGGTTATATGCTTGGTTATGTTTCTGCAAAACAAACAAAATCTGTCGCAACAATTTCGCCTTACAAGTTTGAGAAGGCATCAAGAATTTGCAATGACAAGAGAATCGGTATCATTCTTACTCAAAAGGGAGATATATTGATTTTCTATGCTCACCAACTTGTTTTTGCAAAGAGAAACGGGAATTGGTGTGTTTATTCTCACGAAGAAATCATTAGACTTTTGCAAAATAATGTTTCTTATGCGGCAAAGCAAATCAGAAAGTCAATTTACACAACTGCACTTGACTGCTCTTTTGCATATAATGGAGCTTGCATTGTTTACATCAACAAGGACAACACACTTGAAGCATTAAATCATATTGATCCAGCTGATATTATTTCTGAAGAGCATTTCAATATGAAAAAACAAATCGAACTTGAAGAGGCTGGAAAACTCTATAATCTTGGGAATGCCCAGGGAATTATCGAAAAGTTTAGTGTTGGGTATGAAGATTTTCTAAACAATAATAAGTGCATAAAATCTATGACATTAAGAAAAATTATTGCCGGCAAGAAATTGTTTGAACTTGACAGAAAGTTTATTGAAGAGATGACTGCTGTCGATGGTGCGACAATTGTGGATTATGATGGCACAATAATTGCTGTGGGTGCAATTGTTAAGATTGGTGCAGGAAGTCAAGGCGGTGGAAGACTTGCTGCAACTCAAACAATGGCAAAATATGGTGTTGCGATAAAAGTTTCGCAAGACGGCATTATGGCTGGCTATACTTACGACAAGAAAAAGAATGATGTTAAACAAATTTTCTATGTAGGTTGATTTTTTGGCTTTTGTGTGATATCATATGAAGGTCAGACAGCCAGATGGTCGCTGTGTGCCCGTGAGAAGCACAGAGAGGAAAGTCCGAGCATCGAAAGGAAAAGGTGCCAGTTAACGGCTGGTGGAGGCGACTCCAAGGATAGTGCAACAGAAATAGACTTCCCGCAAGGGTAAAGGTGGAAAGGTAGGGTAAGAGCCTACCGGATGATTGGCAACAATCATTGCTCTGTAAACCCCACTTGATGCAAGATTAAGTTTGGACTTTGGGTGTCCTTTCCCGTCCAACAAAAGTATCGCTAGAACTTGTTGGTGACGACAAGTCTGGATAGATGACCATCAAAAACAGAACTCGGCTTATAGACTGTCTGACAAAAAGACTGATTGCAGTCTTTTTTTATTGTCTAAAAAAAATGTTTTTGTCAATAGTTTTTTTATGAACAAGAAAGAGTATATAAAAAAGGCAAAGCAAGAAATCATAAACAGAGTGAAGTTTCATGCTCCAATAGTTTATGATGATGTTGTTGACAGAAAAATTCTTATGGACAATGGGATTGATTTTAATTTGCCAATTTTTCATTTTGATAAAGCATTAAATAAAAACCTTCTCAAGGCAATTGAAATGGCTCAGAATGAATGTGATTTCAATGTTGTTTTCTCTCAAAAAAGTCTTGGCAAGATAAAAGAAAATAAACTTAAAAAACTTAAAAATTTTTTTGTGACAACAAAATATTCGTCATCAAGACTTCTTGAAAATATAAAAAAACTCAACATAAATTATCGCTCGTATTCAAATTTTAATCTCAAATTTCAAGATAAGTTTTTTAGGGTTAACAATAAAATTTTGAATCCGTGTTTTGATAACTTCTTTTTAACCTGCAAAAACAATTTTGATGATGTCTTTGTGGAATATAAAGAATTTGTTTTAAATGGAAATAATGTCTTTGTCAAATTTATAAATACTGCAAAAGTTGCAAAAAAAATTGAATGCGAATTCAATTTTCCGCTAAAAAATGGCTATTATTTGTTTAAAAGACTTGAAAAATGCATTTTTATTGAAAATATCATAACAAAAGAAAAAATGTATTTTTCCTTCAATTGTGGTGCTGCAAAATTTGATTTTTCTGCTGTAAATGGGCTTGAAAACTCGAAATATTGCTGCATCAACATAAAATATTCACTCAATTTGAAAGGAAAGCAAATGGCTTATTCTTTCTTTAATTTTGGTAATGAAAAATTTTTGCCTAAAAATTTGAATTCGGTTTCAAAATTTTGTGATTTATCGCAAAAAATGTGCTTTTCTGAGTTTGATATTATGGTCAAAACGAAAAATTTTGAGTTTGATGATTTTTTAAACAAAACAATGCCGATGAAGATTTGGCTTGGGTGGCTCAATTTTGAAAGGAATTTTTCTTTGGAAGAAAAGTATAAGACATACAGAAAATTGTTTTTGAAAGGAAAGGATAAAATTGTGTTCACAAATTTTGCACAACTTGGTGTTAGAGAAATTTTTATATTCAACGGGAGTGTTTACAAAAAGATATCAATTGTTTTATCGAATGAAAAATTTTTGAAGATTGGAAAAACTTGCTTTTGGGGGACGAATTCATTATCAACAAAATCACTCAAAACAGTTGAGCCAATTGTTTTTTCACTTGGATGAGAAATTTGCATTGAATGTTTTTGTTTGCAATATTATTTCATCTTTGCTATAATATTTAAATATTATGGGTATGACTCAAAGAATTCCACTCGCTGAAAGAATGCGAGCAAATAATTTGGAAGAATTTGTTGGACAACAACATATTGTTGGGAAAAACAAATTGCTTTATCGTGCAATCTCAACAGGCACTGTTGGGAGTTGTATTTTTTATGGTCCACCTGGGACTGGGAAAACAACTCTTGCGGGAATCATTGCAAAAATGCTTAATGCAAACATTGAAAAACTTAATGCGGTTTCAAGTGGTGTTGCTGATGCAAAAGCGGTGATAGAAAGAGCAAGATCTCAAAAACAAATGTTTGGGACAGATACTTACTTGCTTTTGGACGAATGTCACAGATGGAGCAAAGCCCAGAGCGATTGTGTTTTGCAAGCAATTGAAGAAGGAAGCATTTTCTTTATTGGTTCCACAACGGAAAATCCATACACAAGTATGACAAGAGCTATTGTTTCAAGATGCAGTGTGTTTGAATTTAAGAAGGTTTCTCAGGCGGATGTTGAAATTGTTTTGAAAAGAGCACTTACAGACAAGGAAAAAGGTCTTGGAGAGTATAAAACTGCTGTCGAGGATGATGCAATAAAATATCTGGCTTTTGCCTGTAATGGTGATGTTAGGAATGCATTAAACAGTCTAGAACTTGCTGTTTTGTCAACTCCAGTAGGTAAGGACAGAAAGATACATATCGACAAACAAGTTGTTGCGGAATGTTTAAACAAAAGACCGCTCTCGATTGATGAAAGTATGTATTATGACTATTTGTCTGCTTTTTGCAAATCACTTAGGGGCTCTGATGCTGATGCAGCACTTTATTATGCATTCAGACTCATTAAATCAGGAATTCAGCCAGAAGTTATTGCAAGAAGAATGATTGCTCATGCAAGCGAAGATGTTGGAATGGCAGACAGCAATGCTTTGCTTTTGGCAATAAGTGCACTCACATCTTGTGAAAAACTTGGTGCACCTGAGTGTTATTTAACACTTTCGCATGCAATAATATATATCTGTGAAGCAGAGAAATCTAACAGTGTTGTTGTTGCGATGAACAAAGCAATGGAAGATGCTGAAAACGAAAGGGAAGATATTGTGCCAAATCATTTGAAAAATCATCCAAGCACAAATAATGATGGGCACGGAAGTTATAAATATCCGCACGACTATGGTGGCTATGTTAAACAACAATATATGCCTGACAGTTTGAAAGACAAAATATATTACACTCCAAGTGAAAACGGGAGAGAAAAAAATTTGATTAGGAAAAAATTTGCTAAGAATGGATTTGTTCCTAAGAAGAAATAGGAGAAAGTTATGTTTGGAAAGAGAAGTGATGGTGTGAAGGTCAAAAATTTGGACATAATTGAGAAGGCAACTCCTTACTTTATGCCAATGAGAATTGATGCGGTGAATTATTACAACCAACCAATTTCTTGCGAAAATTTGGACAAGTTTATTTTAGAACAAAAGGCAAAAAATGGTGTGCATTATTCTTACACAGAGATTTTGATTGCTGCCGCAGTGAGAATGCTCTATGAAAGACCAAAAACAAACAGATTTATAAACAATTGTGTCATATACCAGAGAAACTACATTTCAGTTTCTATGGCTGTTAAGGAAAAACTTACTGATGATGGAGCGGAAGATACACTCAAATTTTACTTCACAGGCAGAGAGAGTTTGCCAGAAGTCAAGAAGATTGTGGATGATGAAATTGCAAAATTTACAAATCCATCAAAAGAAGATTTACACAAGACAACAAAAGCTGCAAACTTTTTGTGTAAATTACCAAATTGGCTTTTCAAATTTGCTCTTTGGGTGGCTGCAAAAATGGATAAACATAATTGTTTGCCAAGAAAACTTATTGATGCAAGCCCATTCCATACAAGTATGTTTGTGACAGACCTTAGATCAATCAAACTTGACAAAGTTTTTCACCACTTGTATAACTTTGGAAACACAACAATTTTTGGTGCTCTTGGGAAAGTGCAATATGTGCCAGTTTCTGACAGATCAGGGGCTGTGACAGTTGAAAAGAGAATGGAACTTGGACTTTCATTGGATGAAAGAGTTTGTGACGGGCTTTATTATGGAAAGAGTGTGAGACTTTTGATGAGTTATCTTTCTGATCCAAATTTGCTTATGACGGCATTGCCTGAACCAGAACTTGATCAAAAAGCTCTCAAGAAAAAGCAAAAGCACGACAAAAAGATTGCAAAAAACGAAGAAAGAAAACTTAAAAGACAGCAAAGGAAGGAAAGACTTAAGAAGACAAAACTTGTTTCGAAGAAAAAGAAGGGCAACTAATCTGCCCTTTTATTTTTTTGATTTAATTTGAGTCATTATGACACTTTTTATGTGCATAAAAATGATTGTTTTGAAAAAAATTGAAGAATTTTGCAAAAATATATGACATAAAAAATTGACTATACAAATTTTTGTTATTTATAATCGTGCTAACTTTAAAAGGAGAGTATGTTATGAACAACGAAATTATTTGGACAAGGACAATTCTATCGGTCTATAGATATCTTGAAAGGATTTCAAATGCAATTGACAAAATTGTTAAAAGGAGTGCGATTGCCAGTGGCTTTTTGTCACACCAAAATTATTATTACAATAATGTGCTTTCAATTTCACAAAAAATTATTGATTTGTCACAAAGAAAAGTGACGATTATCAATTTGAAAGTTTTGATTGATGATATTTTGAAAACATTGTCTAAAAGGGATGCTGCTGTGCTAATTGAGAAATATATTGATTGTCTCAAAATTAAGGAGATTGCTCAAAGGGAAAATTTGAGTGTGAGGACTGTTTTTAGAAGAATTGAGAGTGCAGAAATCTCATTTGCAAAAACTCTTAGACTCAAAGGGTATTGTGAAAGCAAACTGGCAAGTCTTCTTAAAGATGAAAAGTGGATAAACAATGTTTTTTGCAGGCTTGCACAAAAGGAGGAAGATATTTGTCTTTCAAATGGATATATCGAAAAAGCTGCTTCAATGTGATTTATAAATCATTTTCATCAAATTCATAATAATCTCCGTGTCTAACTTTCTTTTGAGATTTAATTTGCTTTTTGGATCTTGTTATTTGAATTCTGCTTGGTTTAATCAAAAAGTAAAGAATGATTGCACTTGGAAGAGCAATGGAAACAATAAGAAGTATTTTTGTCCTTGTCGAGAGTGTTGTCACTTGGCTGTATGCAGGAGATGATAGAACAGATTCATCAACTTTTTCAAAACTTTCGTTGTTTGTTTGTATGGGCATAAGATAGTCGGAAATGCCACTGAAAACATAGCCCCAAAAAATTTGACCATCTTTTTCTAGACTGCAATAATACCAAAGATTAGAAGTGCTTGAAATTTGTTGGCCTTTGATTTTTCCGAAATATTTAAGCTTGTCAGAAGTGGAAAGAGAGTTTTTTATTGTGCTTGTTTGTGTTGGGTCTTCATAGAGATAATTTGTCACAAAAACTTTGAAATAAGAATCGACATAAGGTGTTGAGGGTGTGCCATTCATAAGCACAACTTCATTTTTTTTGACATATCCTTCAAGACCGTTGTAAGAACATTTATAAAAAAAATCTTCTGTTTTTTCGACTTTAACAAAGTATGAATATGGCAATTCAAAAAGTGGTGATTTGTCAGATTGA
>CAMOEU010000002.1 GCA_946612575.1 uncultured Clostridia bacterium | reverse complement strand
GTGTTTGCAAGGCAAACTTAACAGCCTGGCTGAACACGAAGTGAAACAAACGAAGGTACGAGGGACCCCATAAAAACTCTGTGTTTTATGGGAAAAGTAAAAAGGGAACAAATGGTAATTTTGTTTATACAAAATCGGATTTGTGATACTTTTTACGAAAACTGCAAGGTCGTAGGCTCGACCCGAAGCCCTGAAGGGGATGAAGGGGTCGGCGATTGACGAAGTTAATCTGGGACGAATCTAACTAGCGGAGCCAAGAAAAAATGCTTGTCAAAAGACAGGCATTTTTTATTGTAAAATTGCAATGATGAAATAGAGCTAAATTAGTTAATGAATATTTAATTAAATTGTGAAAAATATAAAATAAAATAATTATTAAAAAATTCTAAAAATACGATATTTAGGTATTTTTAATTATTTTTATTTTAAATATTTTAATTATTTATTTTTTATAAAAAATTTGTTTTCGGATGCAAAATTTCTGCATATTGACAATGATGGCAGAGTTTGTTATAATATAACAAATGGGGACAAATTATGGACATTTTTAACACAGTCTTGGATAAAGTTAATCTTGTGATTTGTGGAATAGTCACTGTTGCATTTGCCTTTCAGATTATTTACTTACTGTTGTTCTTTTTGCCTGCGAAAAAATATCCAAAAGCGAAAGAAAAACATAAGTGTGGAATAATTATTTGTGCAAAAGATGAAGCTGAGATTATCGGTCAAACAATAAAAAAGATGCAAGAATTGGATTATCCAAAAGATAAATATGAAATAATAGTTATGGCAGATAATTGTTCTGACAGAACAGCGAAAATTGCTAAAAAATTGAGTTCGGATGTAAAAGTTTCTGTTTATGAGCGATTTGAAAGCGACAAGAAGAAGCATACGGTAGGCTGGGCACTTAATTATCTTTTTGAGCAAATGGGCGATAAAATTGATGATTATGAGTTTTTTGTAAGATTTGATGCTGATGCTATTGTTGACAAAAATTACTTAAATGTGATGAATGATGCTTTTGAGAGCGGTGTAAAATTGGCAAAAGGATATAATAATGCATCAAACATCACTCAAAATGTTATTGCTGGAGTTTCTGGGCTTTGGTACATAAGAGATAGCAGATTCAATTGTCAAGCTAGAAATGCACTCGGGACAGATGTTTTCCTTGTTGGAAGTGGAATGATGTTTGCAAGCGAAGTGATAAAGCAAGATGGTGGTTGGTTTGCAACTTCTGCCAGCGAAGACACAGAATTTACAATTTTGAATATGAATAAAAAGAGAAAGGTTGGTTATTGCAAAGATGCGATTCTCTATGAAGATCAACCATCAACACTCAAAGACTTGTTTAACAGAAATGTGAGGATGGGTCACAGTTTACATAAATTGTTTTGGACAAAAGGCTGGGGCTGTCTTGGAAGGTTTTTCACAAGTTTTAGATATTGTTATTTAGATATGTTTTTAAACTTGTTCTTTATTCCAATTGCAGTGCTTTGTTGTGTCTGGTTTCCGCTTTATTATGGTTATGAGATAATTTACTCAGCATGTGTGGGAAATATTGCTTTATTGACTCAAATTTTGACAACGATTGCATATATTTTGGCATTTGCATTCTTAATTCCTTTCATTTTGCAAGCTTTACTTGTGTATGCTCTAGACAAAAAGAAGATTGGAGTGCCTTTTAAAAAGATTGTGTGGTCTTGCATTATGTTTCCTATGTTTATGATTGTGTGGGCAATAGGAATTGTGGTTGGAGTCTTTACAAAACAAAAATGGAAGAAAGCAAAGAGAAATGTTGATTATATTTATGGAGTAAAAAATAAAGAAAAATTGTTAAAAACTGCATCCGTATGCAAATTTTCAACATTTAATTTCAAAAAATAATGTTTTTGGAATGTTTTACTTAAGGAGAAATTATTGATGAGATATGAAATTAATTGGGGATATAGTGTAAAAGTAGATAAAGATACAAAAATTGAAACACTAAAATACTATTTTGGTGACACTTTTTCTAAAAAATGTAAAAATGAAGAATATTCTGAAGACAACCTTTTTGAAGTTGATGTTTGTGGAAAAGTGTGGGTAAAATTGAATTCGGATGAAGAATTTTTGAAAAATAATAGGGAAATTGCAAAAAGAACTGCATATTTTATAAAGAAAAATATGGAAGAATATGGTGCTAAGTTTTTATATAGCAACATTTTAAGAAACAAAGTTGCTGAGACGGATGGATTCTCAAGAGAAAATCAAGTCTTGGATTTGAGTGTTGATAGATTCGTGAAGTGCTATAAAAAGGTTGCTGGAAAGATTGTTGCAACAGATATGATGTTTAAATATGATCAGATTGGCTTCGAATCGACAGACATTAATCCTTTTGCTTATTATATATATAATAAATAACAGTTATTTAAAAAGAGGTATTATAATAATACTTCTTTTTTGATTTATATAGTTTATTGAAAAAATATAAAAAACTTTTAAAAAAGTGTTGACAAACACCCGGGACCGTGTTATAATATGCTTGCTGTTATTTATGGGACGAAGCATAAGGTTACTGTCACTTACACAAGCAGTAGACAGAGAATTTATGTGGACCAGAGTTTTGGACAAAGATGCCAAAACGACCAAAATGACATTTTTTTAAGTCAAACAGCATGACACACACGGAGTAGTGTTCGGAGCAAAAAATTGAAGTGGGAACAAGATTTTTGCTTAAAAACATAGTTTTCCGTAAGAAAAATGCAACATTTTGGATTTGCTAATACAGGAGGTAAGAAAAGAAAAATGGCAACACAAAAAATGAGAATTAAACTTAGAGCCTATGAACACACACTTATTGATGAAGCCTGCAAGAGAATTATTGAGACTGCCGGCAAGAATGGTGCAAAAGTTTCTGGGCCAATTCCACTTCCAACAGATAGAGAAGTGGTAACTGTGATTCGTTCTCCACACAAGTATAAAGATTCAAGAGAACAATTTGAAAGCAAAACCCACAAAAGACTTATTGATATTTACAACCCAAGTTCTAAGGCTATCGATGCTCTTATGAAACTCGAATTGCCAGCTGGTGTTGAAATAAATATCAAGTTGTAGGAGGTAAAGAGAAGTGAAAGCAATATTAGGTAAGAAACTCGGTATGACACAAGTCTTTACTGAAAACGGCTTGGTAATACCTGTGACAGTTGTTGAGGCTGGTCCTATGACAGTTGTTCAAAAGAAAACTGCAGAAGTAGATGGATATGATGCAGTTGTATGTGCATTCGAAGAAAAGAAAAAGAATGTCACAAAACCTCAAAAGGGAATTTTTGATAAAGCAAAAATTGCTCCACACAAAGTTTTGAGAGAATTTGACCTTGGTTTGGAAGTTGGTGCAGTTGTTAAGGCTGACACATTTGCTGCTGGAGACAAGGTTGATGTGATGGGTATCACAAAGGGACACGGTTTTACTGGTGTAATTAAGAGATGGAATCAAAACAGACTTAAGATGACACACGGTACTGGACCTGTTCATAGAGAAGTTGGTTCTATGGGTGGAAACTCTACACCATCAAGAGTGTTCAAAAACAAGCATATGCCTGGTGAATACGGAAATGACAGAGTGACAATCCAAAACCTTGAAATTGTTAAAGTCGATGCTGATAGAAACTTGCTTTTGATTAAAGGTAATGTTCCTGGGGCAAAGGGTGCAATCCTTACAATCAAAGAAACAGTTAAGGCTGCTAAATAAGGAGAGACAAAATGGCTAAAGTTAAAGTATATGATATGGATGCCAAAGAAGTTGGATCTTTAAATCTTAAAGACGAAGTTTTTGGTGTTGAATACAATGAGCCACTTATTCACGAAGTTGTAGTTGCTTACAATGCAAATCAAAGACAAGGAAACAAAAGCACACTTACAAGAAGTGAAGTAAGAGGACACTCTGCTAAACCTTATAGACAAAAGGGAACAGGTAGAGCAAGACAAGGTTCTACAAAAGGACCACAATTCATCGGTGGTGGAGTTGTTTTTGCTCCAAAGCCAAGAGATTTTTCTAAGAAAGTTAACAAACAAGCAAAAAGAACTGCTCTTTTGTCTGCTCTTAGTCAAAAGCTTGCACAAAACGAAATCACTGTTTTGAACAAGTTTGAAATCGCTAGTGCAAAAACAAAAGATGCTCAAAAATTCTTGAATGCATTCAAATTTGATGGTCCAGTTTTGGTTGTTTCTACTCAAAACAGTGACAATGAACTTAGAGCTATCAGCAACATTGAAAAGCTTAATGCCGTTACCGTTGAACTTTTGAATGTTTATGAAGTTGTTGCAAACAAGAATGTTGTGTTGACTGAATCTGCAATCAAATACTTAGAGGAGGCTAATGCATAATGGAAGCAAGTGAAGTAATTATTAGACCTATTCTCACAGAAAAGAGTTATAGCGGAATTCAAAACAAAATTTACAGTTTTGTTGTAAACAAGAAATCAAACAAAGTTGAAATTGCACAAGCAGTTGAAAAAATGTTTAATGTTGAAGTTGCAAAAGTAAACACAATCAATGTAAAGGGTCACGAGAAGGCTCAAAACACAAAACAAGGAAGAACAGTTGGAAAGACAAGTGACTATAAAAAAGCAATTGTCACACTTACTGAAAAATCAAAACCAATTGCATTCTTCGAAAGTTTATCTTAATTAGGAGGAGAAAATGGCTATTATAAAAAGTAATCCAACTTCTGCTGGAAGAAGATTTTACTCAAAACTCTCTACAGAAGAATTGACAAAGAAAGAACCTGAAAAATCTCTCCTTGCTGTTAAGAAAAAACATGCTGGAAGAAATGCTCAGGGAAGAATTACTGTTAGACACCAAGGTGGTGGAAACAGACAAAAATATCGTATTATCGATTTCAAAAGAAATAAAGATGGTATTCCTGCAAAGGTAGTTGCTATCGAATATGATCCAAACAGAACAGCATATATCGCACTCCTTTCTTATAAAGATGGAGAAAAGAGATACATTATCGCTCCTGTTGGACTTAAAGTTGGCGACATTCTTATGAGTGGAACTGGTGCTGAAATCAGAGTCGGAAACAATCTTCCACTTTCTGAAATCCCTGTAGGTTCACTTATCCACAATATCGAACTTGAACCAAAGAAGGGTGGACAACTTGCTCGTTCTGCTGGTGCTGAAGTTCAACTTATGGCTAAAGAAGGAAAGTATGCAACACTTAGACTTCCTTCAGGCGAAATGAGAAAAGTTTTGCTTGTTTGCCGTGCAACAATCGGAACAGTTGGAAATCTTGATCACGAACTTGTTTCAATTGGTAAGGCTGGAAGAAAGAGACATATGGGTGTTAGACCTACTGTCCGTGGTGTTGTTATGAACCCTAACGATCACCCACACGGCGGTGGTGAAGGTAAGAGTCCTATCGGTAAGAAGGCTCCTGTCACACCTTGGGGTAAACCTGCTCTTGGTCTTAAGACAAGAAAGAAGAAAAACAAATCTAACCGTTTGATGGTTAAGAGAGTAAATTAGGGAGGGGTGCTTAAATGAGTAAAGAAGTTAAAAAGCCATATGTAAGTGCTAGACTTATGAAAAAAGTATTGGCTATGACTGAAAGCGGTGTTAAGAAACCTATAAAGACTTGGTCAAGAGGTTCTACAATCTATCCAGAATTTATCGGTTTTACATTTGCTGTTCATAATGGTAAAAAGCATATCCCTGTTTATGTGACATCTGATATGGTTGGACATAAGCTTGGTGAATTTGCTTTAACAAGAACATTTAAAGGTCATGCGGGCCAAAAGAAAGCCGCAAAAATGAACTAGGAGAAGAAAGATGGCTACAAGAATTAGACAAAAAGCTGAAAAAAGAGCTGCAAACAAAGACAATCGTCCTTATGCTGTAGCAAAAGATATCCGTATGAGTTCGTCAAAAGTTAGAATCGTTCTTGACAACATCAGAGGAAAGAAAGCTAATGAAGCTGTTGCAATTTTGACATATATGCCACAAGCAGGTGCTGCTGAATCTCTCAAAGTTTTGAAGAGTGCAATTGCAAATGCTGAAAACAACAAAGGTCTTTCTTCTGACAATCTTTATGTTGCGGAATGTTATTCAACATCTGGCTCACTTATGAAGAGAATATCTTTCAGAGCAAGAGGAAGAGCGGATAGAATTTTAAAGAAAACTTGTCATATCACAATCATCCTTGACGAGTTGAAGGAGGCAAAATAATGGGACAAAAAGTCAATCCAAATGGTCTTAGACTTGGAATAAACAAAGACTGGCAATCTACATGGTTTGCAAACAAACAAAATTTTGCCGCAAATCTTAAAGAAGACTATGATATTAGAGAATACTTTAAGAAAAAACATGCTTCTGCAGGAATCTCAGAAGTTGAAATCAAAAGAACAGAAAACAAACTTCAAATTGACATCTACACAGGAAAACCTGGTATGATTATCGGAACAAAAGGTTCTGGAATTGAACAAATTAAGAAAGAACTTTTAAAACTTGTTCGTCCTGTTAAAAACCTTGTTTTGAATGTTAAAGAAGTTAAAAAACCTGACCTTGATGCAACACTCGTTGCTGACTCAATCGCTCAACAACTTGAAAAGAGAGTTGCTTGGAGAAGAGCTTTGAAACAAGCTATTCAAAGAGTTATGAAGTCTGGTGCAAAGGGATGCAAAGTTCAAGTTAGTGGTGTTATTGATGGAGCAAACACAATTGCCAGAACTGAAAAGTATATGGAAGGAAGTTTGCCACTTCACACACTCCGTGCTGACATTGACTATGCAGAAACTGCAGCATACACAAACTATGGAAAACTTGGAATCAAATGCTGGATCTACAAAGGCGAGATTTTGTCTAAACAATCCATAAAGGAGGACAAGAACAATGTTAATGCCTAAGAGAGTTAAAAGAAGAAAAGTGCAAAGAGGAAGAATGAAGGGTAAGGCAATGAGAGGAAACACTCTTGCATACGGAACATTCGGAATGATTGCAACAGAACCTTGTTGGATCAAATCAAACCAAATTGAAGCCGCTCGTATCGCTCTTACAAGATACATCAAAAGAGGTGGAAAAGTTTGGATTAAGATTTTCCCAGACAAGCCTGTAACAAAGAAACCTGCTGACACTCGTATGGGTTCTGGTAAGGGAAATCCAGAATTCTGGGTTGCAGTAGTAAAACCTGGCAGAGTTCTTTTTGAAATTGAAGGTGTAAGTGAAGCAATGGCTAGAGAAGCTTTGAGACTTGCTGGCAACAAACTTCCTTGCAAGACAAAATTCATTAAGAAAGAAGAAACTACTGTCGTAGAAGGCGGTGAAGAATAATGAAGAATGAAGAAATTAAATCATTAAGCATCGAGCAATTGAATGTAAGACTTAAAGAACTTAAAACTGAACTCTTTAATCTTCGTTTTTCGAATGCTACAAGAAACTTGGCAAATCCACTTGCAATCAGAAATGTAAGAAGAGAAATTGCTAGAGTTCAAACTGCTATCAGAGCAAAACAAATTGCAAACGGAGGGGATAACAATGGAAGAAACTAGAAACTTAAGAGCAGAAAGACAAGGTGTTGTTGTAAGCAATAGCATGGACAAAACTGTTGTTGTTAAAGTGTCTTACAATGTTAAAGACCCTAGAACTAAAAAAGTCGTTAAAAAATCAAAGAAATTCAAAGCACACGACGAAAAGAACGAATGTGGAATTGGCGATACAGTAGTGATTATGGAAACAAGACCACTCTCAAAAGACAAATACCACAGAGTAGTTAAAATCGTTGAAAAGGCTAAATAAGGAAGGTGGATTATGGTACAACCTCAAACAAGACTTAAAGTTGCTGACAATACAGGTGCTAAAGAAATTATGTGCATCAGAGTTCTTGGCGGATCTTTCAGAAGAAGCGGAAACATTGGTGATGTTATCGTTGCTTCAGTAAAAAAGGCTATTCCTGGTGGAAGTGTTAAGAAAGGTGATGTAGTTAAGGCTGTTGTTGTAAGAACTACAAAAGGTTTGAACAGAGCCGATGGTTCACATATCCGTTTTGATGATAATGCAGCAGTAATTATCGATAATCAAAAACAACCAAAAGGCACTCGTGTGTTTGGACCTATTGCAAGAGAACTTCGTGACAAAGGTTATATGAAAATTATTTCTCTTGCTCCAGAAGTTATTTAAAAGGAGAAATTGTAGATGAGCACATCAATCAAAAAAGGTGATAATGTTGTTGTTATTGCTGGAAAAGAAAAAGGCAAAACAGGCAAAGTGACAGAAGTTTCTTCAAAAAATAACAGAGTGTTAGTTGATGGAGTAAACATTGTCACAAAGCATCAAAAAGCAAGAAAACAAGATGAAAAATCACAAATCATCAAAAAGAATGCTCCAATTGAAGCATCAAATGTTATGGTAGTTTGTCCTTCTTGTGGAAAGGCTACAAGAATTGCTCACAGCGAAGTTGATGGAAAGAAAGTAAGAACTTGCAAAAAGTGTAAAGCTTCTCTTGACAAAGAATTTGCTAAAGCAGTAAAGAAGGAAACAAAGAAGACTGTAAAGACTGCCGAAACAACAGAAAAGAAAAGCAGTGAAAAAACTGCAACACAAAAGTCGAAAAAAACTGCAACTGCTAAAACAGAAGCATAAGGGTGGAAATGATGAAAGAACAAAACCAAACAGCTAAATACTATAAAGAAGAAGTTGTTCCTGCTCTTATCAAAGAGTTTGGATATAAAAATGTAAACGAAGTTCCAAAACTTGTTAAGATTGTTCTTAATATGGGACTTGGTGATGTTAAAGACAATTCAAAGAGTTTTAATGTCGCTGTTGATGAATTGACACTTATTGCTGGTCAAAAACCTGTTGCTACAAAAGCAAAGAAGGCTATTTCAAACTTCAAAGTTAGAGCAGGAATGAAGATCGGTGCTAAAGTGACTCTTCGTGGAAAGAGAATGTATGAATTCTTCGACAAGCTCGTTGCTATCGCTCTTCCAAGAGTGAGAGACTTCAGAGGAGTTTCAGACAAGTCTTTTGACGGAAAAGGAAACTATGCAATGGGTATCAAAGAACAACTTATTTTCCCAGAAATCTCTTATGATAAAGTGGAAAAGATTAGAGGTCTTGATATCGCTTTCATTACTACTGCAAAGACTGATGCAGAAGCAAAAGCACTTTTGAAGGCACTTGGTATGCCTTTCAATAGATAGGAGGACTTGTATGGCAAAGAAATCATTGATTGCAAAACAAAAAAGAGAACCTAAGTATAAGTCAAGAGAATACACTCGTTGTTCTATCTGTGGAAGACCACATGCTGTGCTTAGAAAGTATGGAATTTGCAGAATTTGTTTTAGAGAAATGGCTAACCGCGGGGAAATTCCTGGCGTGAAAAAGTCAAGTTGGTAAGGAGGAGATTATGTTTGTTACAGATCCAATCGCAGATATGTTGACTCGTCTTCGTAATGCAATTAGTGCAAAACATAAGACTGTTGAAATTCCTGCATCAAAAGAAAAAATGGAAATTGCAAGAATTCTCTTGGAAGAAGGATATATCGTTGAATACAAACTTGTAGATGCTGGTTCATTTAAGAATATTGCTGTCACTCTTAAATATGACCAAAATGGACAAAGTGTAATTCAAGGATTGAAGAGAATTTCAAAACCTGGTCTTCGTATTTATTCTGACAAAGACAATCTTCCAAAAGTTATTAGTGGGCTTGGAATCGCAATTATTTCAACAAACAAAGGTATTGTGACTGATAGAGTTGCTAGATCTTTGAATGTTGGTGGCGAAGTTCTTGCCTATGTATGGTAGGAGGTAAGAAATGTCAAGAATAGGAAATAAACCAGTTAAACTTGAAAATGGTGTGACTTTTGACAGAAAGGGTGATGAAATCACAATTACTGGTTCAAAGGGAACTCTCAAACAAGTCGTTGACAAAGGTGTCAAGACAGAAGTGAAGGACAATGGAGTTCACTTCACATATGAAGATCCAAACTTGAATGCAAAACAAGGTCTTGCTAGAGCACTTGTAAACAATATGGTTATTGGTGTTTCAAAAGGCTGGGAAAAGAAACTTGTTATTGCCGGAGTTGGTTATAAAGCACAAGTATCAGGAAACAAACTTGTTATGTCACTTGGATTATCTCACCAAGTTGAAGTTGTTATTCCTGCTGACCTTAAAGTTTCTTGTCCATCAGCGACAGAAATCCTTGTTTCTGGAATTGATAAACAAAAAGTTGGTCAATTTTGTGCAAATGTAAGGGCAAAGAGACCTTACGAACCATATCATGGTTATGGAATCCATGTTGATGGTGAAAAACTTGTTAGAAAAGTCGGAAAGGCTGCTAAGGGTAAGAAGTAGAAAGGAGAATAGACAATGATCAATGTTAAAGATAAAAACAAAGATAGAATTGTTCGTCATAAAAGAGTAAGAAACATTGTTTCAGGAACAACTGAAAGACCAAGACTTTGTGTTTACAGAAGTTTGAACAACATCTATGCTCAAGTTATTGACGACACAAAGGGAACAACTCTTGCTTCTGCTTCTACACTTGACAAAGAAGTTGCAGAACTTATCAAAGGAAAGACAAAAACTGAAGCCGCAAAAATTGTTGGTGAAGTTGTTGGAAAGAGAGCAAAAGCAAAGAAAGTTAAAGAAGTTGTTTTTGACAGAGGTGGATACCTTTATACAGGAAGAGTTCAAGCAGTTGCAGATGGTGCAAGATCTGCTGGACTTGAATTTTAGGAGGATCGTATGGCTGAAGAAGTAAAGGATATTAAAAAAGAAGAAAACAAAAAACCTCAAAACAATCGTCGTGAAAGAAACTCAAAACCTGTAAGAGTTGATGATGGTATGGACAAGAGACTTGTTCATGTTAGAAGAGTCACAAAGGTTGTTAAAGGTGGAAGAACTATGCGTTTCTCTGCTCTTGTTGTTCTTGGAGATGGCAAGGGTAATGTAGGAATGGGAATCGGTAAAGCCGGTGAAGTTCCTAATGCTATTGATAAAGCATCAGTTGTTGCTAAGAAAGCAATGAGAAAAGTTGCTGTTGTAAACGGAACAATCCCACACGAAGTTGTTGGAAAGTACGGTTCAACAAACATTCTTATGCTTCCTGCTGAAGAAGGTCACGGAGTTATTGCCGGTGGTGCTGCCAGAGCTGTTTTGGAAGTTGCCGGTGTAAAAAACATCGTCACAAAGATTCACGGTTCAACAAACAGAATAAATGTTGTTCGTGCAACAATGAATGGGCTTCTTGCTCTTAAAACAAGAGAAGAAATTGCCGCTCGTCGTGGCAAAAAGCCAGAAGAAATTTAATCGGAGGGCATCGTGAAAAAAGAAAAAACATTGAAAGTTACTTGGACAAGAAGTGTTATTGGCTACAACAAGAAGCAAGCTGAAATTATGAAAGCTCTTGGATTCAAGAAACTTAATCAAACTAGAATTTTGCCAGACAATGCAAGTATCCGTGGAAGTTTGTTCCATGTAAGACACTTGGTTGAAGTGGTAGAAGAATAAGGAGCGATTATGAAATTAGAAAATCTTAGACCAGCTGAAGGTTCTACAACAAAAAAAGTTAGAGTTGGTCGTGGTATCGGTTCAGGCATCGGAAAAACTTCTGGTAAAGGTCAAAAAGGACAATGGTCAAGAAGTGGCGGCGGTGTTAAGCCTGGATTTGAAGGCGGAAATATTCCACTTGTTAGAAAAGTTCCTATTCGTGGGTTCAACAATTATAATTTCAAAAAGGTATATTCAACAGTAAATGTTGGCGACCTTGAAATTTTTGATGCAAACACTGTTATTACAGAAGAACTTTTGTATGAATACAGAGTTGTTGGAAAAAGACAACCTTATGGTCTTAAAGTTTTGGGAAACGGAACACTTACAAAACCTTTGACAATTAAGGCTGCAAAAGCTACAAAATCTGCTATCGAAAAAGTTGAGAAAGCAGGCGGAAAAATCGAAATAGAATAAAAATTTCTATAAAAAATCGAAAAATAGGAGTAAATTATGTTTAAAACTCTTGTAAATGCTTTCAAAGTAAAAGACTTGAGAAAGAAACTTTTGATAACACTTGGATTGCTCGTTTTATACAGAGTGGGATGTGCTTTGGTTTGTCCTGGTTTTGACTTGTCTAGTGCCATGGCAGGTTCGAGCGAAGGAACAACATTCTTCTCACTTATGAATATGCTGTCAGGTGATGCACTTTCAAATGGTGCAATTCTTGCACTTGGTGTTTCACCATATATTACGGCTTCGATTGTTATCCAACTTTTGACAGTCGCTATACCTTCTCTTCAAAACTTGTCAAGACAAGGTGAAGATGGAAGAAGAAAGATTGCTTTCTACACTCGTATAGCAGCACTTGTTTTAGCTTTGGCTCAATCAATCGGTATTGTAATTACCTATAGAAGTTATATCAACACAAGTTTCCTTAACCTTCCACTTTGGCTTATCGCAACAGGAATTGTTTTGATTTTGACTGCTGGAGCAATGTTTACAGTTTGGCTTGGTGAAAAGATCACACAAATCGGTATTGCAAACGGAATGAGTATGCTTATCTTTGTTGGTATCATTTCATCAGCTGGTAAAGGTATTGCAACAGCTATCGGACAAATTTCTGGTAGCAATTTGGAAGGACTTTGGTCAATCATTATGTATGTTGCTGCACTTGTTCTTATCTTTGGTTTTATTGTGTTTATGGACTTGTCTGAAAGAAGAGTTCAGGTTAAGTATGCAAAACAAATCAAAGGAAGAAAAATGTATGGTGGTCAGGACACATTCATTCCAATCAAATTGAATGCTTCTGGAGTTATGCCAATCATTTTTGCGACATCACTTTTGACATTGCCACAACTTGTTATGAGTATCTTCTGGCCTGAGTCTAGTGCTTATTATTGGTATCAAAACTATCTTGGAACAAACTCTTGGGTATATATCGTTGTGCTTGCTGCTCTTATCTTTGCATTTGCATTCTTCTATGCTCAAATCACATTTGACACAGATGATATCAGCAGAAGACTTCAACAACAAGGTGGATTTATTCCTGGAATTAGACCTGGAAAAACAACATCAGATTATCTTAGAAGAATTTCAAGAAGAATAACACTCTTCAGTGCATTCTTCCTTGCAATTATTGCTTTGATTCCAAGTTTGGCTTTCAAAGCTGTTCCTAATGATATTATTATGACATCACTTGTAAGTGCATTCAGCACAACAGGACTTATGATTATGGTTTCTGTTGCACTTGAATTTGATAAAGGTCTCAATGCTCAAATGCTTATGAGAAATTATAAAGGGTTCTTGGACTAAGAAGAAAATTGAATCCGGAGTCAGTTTTCTTCTTAAAAAGAAGACCTTGGGAGAAGGAAAAATGAATATAATTTTACTTGGAGCTCCATTTTCTGGAAAAGGAACATTAGCAAAAAAACTTAATAGTGAGTTTAACCTTGTTCAAATCTCAACAGGAGATTTGTTTAGGGAAAACATAAAGAATGGGACAAAAGTTGGACTTTTGGCTAAACAATATATGGACAAAGGCGAACTTGTTCCAGACAGTGTCACAGTGACAATGCTTGAAGAAAGATTGAAAAAGAATGACTGCAAAAATGGTGTAATTTTTGATGGTTTTCCAAGAACAATCGAACAAGCTAAAATGCTTGACAAGATTGCAAAAGTTGATGCTGTAATTGAATTGGACGTTCCGTTTGATATTATCAGACGTCGTTGCTTAGGAAGAAGAGTATGTAGTAAATGTGGTGAAATTTACAACACTTCTACCTATTCTAAAACTACTTGCGCAAAGTGTGGCTCACCACTGTTCCAAAGAGATGACGATAATTTGGAAACAGTTAACAATCGTCTGGAAGTTTATAAAAAGATGACTGCACCACTTATAAACTTCTACACTGATAGACTATTCACAGTTGACGGAAATCAAAATCCTGAAATTGTGTTTGAGTCTGTGAAGAACTTTTTGAAGAAGGAGTAAATGTAGTGATACAAAAAACACCTGCTGAGATTGTGTTGATAAAAAAAGCGTGCGAACTCACTAGGGATGCATTAGTGTATGCAAAAACACTGATAAAACCAGGAGTTTCCACTTATGATATTGACAAATCTCTAGAAAAGTTTATAATAGAGAGTGGTGGTTCGCCTGCTTGCTTGGGATATGAGGGATATCCGGCTGCCACTTGCATTTCGGTCAACGAAATGGTTGTGCACGGAATTCCTAGCAAAGATATCATTTTGCAGGAAGGCGACATTGTTAGTGTCGATATAGTTGTGGCCTATAAAGGCTATCACGGCGATGCTGCAAGGACTTATCCGGTCGGTAAGGTTTCGGCTGAGAAAGAAAAACTTATGAAAGTCACAAAAGAATGCTTTTTCAAGGGGATTGAGAATGTCAGGATTGGTGACAGAATAGGAAAAATTTCACATGCTGTTCAAACTCATGCAGAGAGCAATGGATTTTCGGTTGTTCGTGAGCTCTGTGGACATGGGATAGGTCGTAAGATGCACGAAGCACCATCAGTCTTGAATTATGGCAAAGAAACAGATGGGGTTGTTATTGCGGAGAATGCCTGCTTAGCAATCGAACCTATGATCAATGCCGGAAAGAAAGACATTTGGATGCTTAGTGATGGATGGGGGATTGTCACTCGAGATAAACGACCTAGTGCCCATTATGAGAACACGGTTCTTTTCACAAGAAATGGCTTGGAAGTGTTAACTTTGGAGAAAGATGATGAATATCGAAAAAGGTAATGTTGTAAGAGCAATTGCTGGAAAAGAAAAGGGGGATGTTTTTGTTGTTTTGGATGTCGATGAGAAATTTTGTTTTCTTGTTGATGGAAAAAGACTGAAATTATCCAAACCGAAAAAGAAAAGCCTTAAACATGTTCAGAAGGCTTCAAAAATTGAGTTTGAGACAGAAAAACTCAAATCTGGACAAGAAAAAGTAAATGCGGAAATCAGAAAATTTTTAAAAGAGGTTTGTGTATGTCAAAACAAGATGTAATTGAATTTGAAGGGGTTGTCACAGAAGTTTTACCAAGTATGACTTTTAAGGTGACTTTGTCAAATGGTCATGTTATAACAGCATATATCTCAGGAAAGCTTCGTCAAAACTTCATTAGAATTATTGAAGGTGACAAAGTTAAAATTGAAATGAGTCCGTATGATTTGTCAAAGGGTAGAATTACCTGGAGAGATAAGGGTTAAAAAGGAGCATAATTATGAAAGTCAGAGCATCGGTTAAACCAATGTGTGATCAATGTAAAGTTATCAAAAGAAACGGAAAAGTTATGGTTATTTGCCCAAAGAGTGCAAAACATAAACAAACACAAGGTTAATAAAAAGGAGAAAATGTAAATGGCAAGAATTGCTGGTGTTGACCTTCCAAATGACAAAAGATTGGAATACGGTTTGACTTATATTTATGGAATTGGTGTAAAAACTTCAAGAGATATCTGCAATGAAACAGGAATTTCTATGGATACTCGTGTGAAGGACTTGACAGAAGATCAAGTTGCTAAACTTCGTAACTATATCGAACACAATCTTATGGTTGAAGGTGAACTTAAATCAAAAGTTAGTATGAATATCAAGAAACTCAACGAAATCGGATGTTATCGTGGTATTCGTCACAGAAAAGGTCTTCCTGTTCGTGGACAAAGCACAAAAAACAATGCTAGAACAAGAAAGGGACCAAAGAAAATCGTTAGCGGAAGCTCAAAGAAAGGTAAGTAAGAGGTGAGATATGGCAAGCGTAAAGAAAACAGATACTAAAAAGAAAACAACAAGAAAAAAAGTTGTTAGAAATATTGATAAGGGACAAGTTCATATCACTACTTCTTTCAACAACAACCTTATTGTTTTCACAGATATGCAAGGTAATGTAATTTCATCTTGCTCATCTGGAAGACTTGGACTTAAAGGTTCAAAAAAGAGCACTCCATTTGCTGCACAAACATGTGTAGAGCAAGCTGGAAAAGTTGCTCTTGACAACGGAATGAAATCAGTTGAAGTGTATGTTAAGGGACCTGGTAATGGTAGAGAAAGTGCAATTAGATGCCTTTCAACTCTTGGCTTCACAGTTACACTTATTAAGGATGTTTCTCCAATCGCTCATAACGGTTGCAGACCTCCAAAGAGAAGAAGAATTTAAAAGGAGATAAAAAATGGCAAGAACTATTGAACCTGATTGCCGTCAATGCAGAAGAGAAGGACGCAAACTTTTCCTTAAAGGTGAAAGATGTACAACAAAAAAATGTGCTATGGAAAGAAGACCAGTTATCCCTGGCCAACATGGTGCTTCAAGAAAGAGAGTTACTGAATACGGACTTCAACTTCGTGAAAAGCAAAAAGTTAAGAGAATGTACGGCATTTTGGAAAAACAATTCCAAAAATATTATGATGACGCTGTAAGAACAAAGGGTGTTACTGGTGCAAATATGTTGTCACTCATCGAAAGAAGACTTGACAATGTTGTTTACCGTATGGGTATTGGTGCATCTAGAGCAGAATGTCGTCAAATTGTAAATCATGGACACATTTGTGTTAATGGAAAGAGAGTTAGCATCGCATCTTACAGAGTTAAGGTTGGAGATGTTATCAGTGTTAAAGAAAGCAAGCAAGACCTTGAAATGTTTAAAGACCTTAAAGGTATGAAGATTGTTATGCCAAAATGGTTGGAATTTAACAGCGAAACATTGACAGGAAAGATTCTTGCTCTTCCAGAAAGAGAAGATATTGATACTGACATTAAGGAACAACTCATTGTTGAATTGTATTCTAGATAATATTAGGGGGATTTTTATATGATGGAAATGGAAAAGCCTAGAATCACTTGTGAAGAAACTGATGGTGGACAATTTGCAAGATTTGTCGTTGAACCACTTGAAAAAGGCTATGGAATCACACTTGGAAACTGCATGAGAAGAACTCTTCTTTCTGCACTTCCAGGATCAGCTGTTATCGCTTTCAGAATTGCAGGGGTAGCACACGAATTTTCTACAATCCGTGGAGTTGCTGAAGATGTTGTTGATATCGTGTTAAACTTAAAGGGTTTGGCTGTTAAATGCACAAACCAAGAAAAAGACTTTATCACATATCTTAAGATAAGAAAAAACACACCAGGAGAAGTCACAGCAAAAGACTTCGAATCAAACGATCAAGTTGAAATCCTCAATCCAGATTTGCATATCTGCACAATGGATGAAGGTGCTGTATTCGATCTTGATGTTATGATTGGAAATGGCCGTGGTTATGTGACAAGTGATGCAAACAAGACAAAATATGACAACATCGATTTTATTGCTGTTGACAGCATTTTCTCACCTGTTAAAAAGGTTAATTTCAATGTTGACGCAACTAGAGTTGGACAAAGCATCGACTATGATAAGTTGACTTTGGAAGTCACAACAAACGGAACAACTTCTGCAAGAGAAATTGTAAGTCTTGCTGGAAAGATTATCAACGAACATGTTGGTCTTTTCATCGAACTCTGTGAACAAATTGGTGATATGTCAATTTTGGTTTCAAAAGAAGAAGACAAGCAAGTGAAACTTATGGAACTTCCTATTGAAGAAATGGATCTCTCTGTTCGTTCTTACAACTGCTTGAAGAGAGCAGGAATCAACACAATTCAAGACCTTCTTAAAAAATCAAGAAGCGATATGTTTAAAGTTCGTAATCTTGGTGCTAAGTCGGTTGAAGAAGTTATACAAAAACTTGACAGTTATGGTTTGAGTCTTCGTAAGGAAGATGAATAATCAAAACTTTGAAGAATTTTAAAAGGAGTTTATTATGGCTAACGAAAAATTAGGCAGACCTTCAAAAGAAAGAAATGCAATGCTTCGTGGACAAGTTTCTACATTCCTTTGGAATGGTAAGATTGAAACAACTCTTGCAAAGGCAAAATCTACTGCAAGAATGGCAGAAAAGATTCTTACACTTGCTATCAACACATATGAAGACACAGTGAAAGTTGAGAAGGAAGTTAAGGGTGCTGATGGAAAGAAAACTAAGACAACAGTTCTTAACGACGGACCAAAGAAACTTGCTGCAAGAAGAAAGATTATGTCTTATGTTTATGATTTGCAAGAACAAAGAAAAGAAAAAGAATCAATCACTGCATACAAAGCAAGAATTGAAGGAATCAATCACCCACTTATCGAAAAGATTTTCAATGTTTATGCACCAAAATATGCTGAAAGAGCTAAGAAGCTTGGACAAGCTGGCGGATACACAAGAGTTATCAAACTTGGACAACGCCGTGGTGATGCATCTGAAATGGCTATCGTTGAATTGGTTTAATTATGCTTATAAATATTAAAAAAATTACGGATTTATTTTCGTAATTTTTTTATTTTTTTAATACTAAAATAATTTTTTCGAAATTACTGAAAATTCCTATTTATGGTATTTTCACGAATTTCAAATTTTTTTCATAAATATTTTTATGTTTGAAAATATATTAAATAAAAAAGATGAATTATTATCAAATTATTCCACAATAAAAATTGGTGGAAAAGCAAAATATATTGTCTTTCCAAAAACTGCTTATGAAGTCAAGTCTGTCTTAAAAGAGATAAAAGAAAACGATCTTAAATATTTTATTCTTGGCAATGGTAGCAACACACTTTTTGATGATGATGGATTTGATGGTGTTGTTGTATGTTTAAAAAACTGCATCCGAATGCAAAAAAATTTGAATTATATTTATGTTGATGCGGGTGTAAATTTGTTTTCGCTCAATATTTTTCTTGCAAAGTCAAATTTGGGTGGACTTGAATGGTCGTTTGGGATACCAGGCACAATTGGTGGGCTTGTATATATGAATGGTGGAAGTTTTGGTCACGAAATTGGTGAGTTTGTTGAAGAATTGCTTGTTTTGACAAAAGATTTAAGACTAAAAAAGCTGAAAAAAGAAGATTTATGCTTTAAATATCGCTGTTCAAACCTACAAAATTTCATTATTTTGAAAATAAAATTGAAACTTTTTTATGAAAAATCTGCATCCGTATTCAAAA
>CAMOEU010000001.1 GCA_946612575.1 uncultured Clostridia bacterium | reverse complement strand
GCAAACAACAACATTTTGACCAACTTTGATTGTTCCTTCTTCAATCTTTCCTACAGCAAGTTTTCCAACATATTCGTTGTGTTCGGCAGAAGAAATAAGCATTCTAAGTGGTTTTTCACTGTCACCACTTGGTGCAGGAATATGTTTTATGATTGTTTCGAAAAGTGGCTTCATGTCTGTTCCAACGACATTCATGTCTGTTGAAGAAATTCCTTGTCTTGCAGATGCAAAAACAAATGGAGAGTTGAGTTGCTCTTCATCAGCATCAAGTTCGAGGAAGAGTTCAAGCACTTCATCCACAACTTCTTTTATTCTGGCATCTGGTCTGTCAATCTTGTTTATAACAACAACGACTTTAAGTCCAAGTGACAAAGCTTTTTCCAAAACAAATCTTGTTTGTGGCATTGGACCTTCAAAAGCATCAACAACAAGCAAAACACCATCAACCATTTTCAAAACTCTTTCAACTTCTCCACCGAAGTCAGCATGTCCTGGTGTGTCAACAACATTGATTTTTACATCATTATAAAAGCAAGAAGTATTTTTTGACAAAATTGTGATACCTCTTTCTCTTTCAATTGCATTTGAATCCATAACTCTGTCTTCAACAACTTGATTGTCTCTGAAAACATTTCCTTGCTTGAGCAATTCGTTTACAAGAGAAGTCTTGCCGTGATCGACATGGGCAATAATAGCAATGTTTCTAATTTTTGTGTTTTCCATAATTTTTTCCTTTAATAAATATTATAACTTGTTTATTATAACACTTATCAACTAAAAAACACAATAGAAGAAGCATAAATTTTTATAATTTTTTTCTTATTTTGAGCACGACAATCGCCACAAACACCCCTAAAACAACCAAAATAGTCACAAAAAGATAACAAAATCCCTTGTCAACATAACTTACCCAAAAGCAAATTTCATTGTCTTCTTCAATTTCATTTTGCGATTTTATGAAAACATTGTGTGTGTAAACTCCATCCGTGTACATACAATCAGATTTGAGATAATTCCCCACTGCTGAAAAATCATAGATAAACTTTGTTTTTGAAAGACAATTTAAAACCAACTCTTTTTGTTGATCAGAAATTTCACATTCTTTTGCCCAAGAAGAAACACAAAGCACACAAACCGTTTTCAAATCGCCTGCAGATTTTGCATCCACAACAGGAAAAGTCGTTTTTATATAAGATTTTTTGACAAAAACTCCTTCCGTAATCAAATTTTTGCCTTTTTCATCATTGTTTTTACCGTTTTCATTTTGCCCAAAATATTCATTTTGAGCAGATTGATTTTCAAACAAAATTGAAAAGCCAAATCCATCTATATCAACATAATATTCACAATTTGAGACAAAAACATTTTCAATTTCTTTCTTTTTGTAGGTCTTTGCAAGAGCCAAAACATAGTTTGCAAGATAAAATTTATAAACTGAAATCTCGTTTTCAGAAAAATTATTTTCAAAAAATTCACTATTTACAGGGAAAATATATGATATTTTTACCTTTCCATTTTCATCAATTTTTTTGACAATTCTTATTGCATTTTTTTCAAAAGCATTGCCTGTATCTGCTTGACAGTTTTCGTAAAAACTGAATTGCCCCAACATTATTGCAAACAAAAAAAGAATATAAACAAACTTTTTCATAGTCTATTTATACTCTTTTTATTTTTGATTATTCTAAGAAACGAAGATTTCTCCTTGATTTACCGTAAGTCCTTCAGCTGTCAAATCAGTGTAACATTCATTTGTGTTTGAAGTGATTGTTCCACTGTTTTTGATAACAATTCCCGCAGCATCAACTTCCCAAGGTTCTGTAAGGTTTGTCACATTGATAGCATAAACTGCCTTGTTTGTGCAATTTGTTATTTTTGCATTTGCACCATTAACAAGTGAAATTCCAGCAATTTCAACATGACATTTGTTTCCATCGCCAATATATTCAATTGTTGTTTGATTTAAAATTCCATTTTCACAATTTGTGATTGTCGCCTGATTTGCTCCTGCTATACCTGCAAATCTAACATATTGGTTTACATAACCTTCATCATCATCTGATGCACTTTCAAAATCTTTTGTATCAATCTCAACACTTGCAAGATTTTTACATCCATTGATTTCTGCATCAACACCGGCATTTAATCCAACAAGTCCTGCATAACAAATTCCAATGATTGGATTAGAATGGAATCCTGTAAACTCTGTTCTGAAACCAGTCAAGTTGACATTGTTCAACTTTCCATAGTTTGTTAAAACAAGTCCAGCAAGAATTGTGTTTACTGTTGTTGAATATTCTCCATATGTCACATCAACATTCAAGTTTTTAACAACAGCCAAACTTGCAAATTTATTGAAAAGAGCTGTTCCTTGTTCATAAACTTGTTCAGTGTTTACACGGTTTGCAATCTTTATTTGCTTTTCAAGAGAAGTTGGAGAATTTGATTTGTATGTAATTGTGTGGTTATCCCCGTCAAGCACACCAGCAAATTCTTCCGCAAACATATATCCATCAATTTCACCAAGATCGATATCATCGATAAGTTTAAAGTAGAATGTCTTTATTCCGTCATAATCTTTAAGTGCTTGTGACTTTGAAAGTCTGTATCCAATATTTTCAAATTCTGCTTTTGTCGCAATTTGATAAGGAGAACTTTCAATTCCTTCCCCAGCTGCAAACAAGTTAAATTCAAAACCTTGTCCTTCATTGTTGTTTTCGTTTTCTTGAGATTCAATATTTGTTGGTCCAAGTTTGATTCTTATTGAAATTGAAGAAATTTCACCAATAACAGTAGGTTCTATTGTGTATTCTTGATAAGAGAATCCATCTTCATCATGTTTAATTTCATATTCATTCACATCATAAACACAGGTTTTTGTTTCATACTTTATTGTCACAATAAATGTTGGTCCAACAACATCTTCCCTTTCAACTTTATAATACACACCGTCTATTTCGATTATTGAATAAATGTTATCAAGATGTTTAACTATCTTATACATTGTTCCGACAGTAATCGTCTCTTCTTCCGAGTCTTCATCTTCAACAAAAGTTTCCCCACTTTGAGTCACTGCTGTTGCTTTGATATCACTTTGAGTTGCAAAGTAACCATGGTATGTCCATTTGAATTGTTGTGGATTTACTTCCCAAGAAATATTATCCTCATCATTCCATTCCAATCTTTTGAGTATGATTTTGTCATATGTGTCACTATAAATGTAGTTTTTCTTGTCAAGTTCATCATCTTCACTTTCAGCCTTGATTTCAAGATTAGACGAACCATTGTCCTCAACAACAATCGCATTTACACCACTCAAAGTAATTGGATTTCCATCCAAGTAAATAGTTTCTTCCATGTGAGAATCATTACTTAAAATATAAATGATTGTGTTTTCTTTTGTAAGAACAAAAGTTTGTTCTGTCGCATCCTCTGTTTGTGCATCTTTTAATGTGTGAGCTTTTACAAAAATTGTAGCATTTCCATAGTCTTCAAAGTATTTTGAAACATCAAGTCTTTCCAAAACAGTGCCATCATCAAAGACCATCAATTCATCAATCACTGTATAAGACTCATCAACATTTTCCATTTTTGTAATCTTGATTGATCTTCCATAAGACTTGACTGATTTTGTATCATCAACTTTGTTTACAAAAACACTCAATGTGTTTTGTCCACCATCCAAAAGTCCATCATCAATTTCAAATTCAATTGTGAAGACTGTGCATTGTTTTGTCTGTGTTATACCATTTTGATCAATATATTCGACATCTTTTCCTTCTTTGTTTACAACAGTCATGTTGTTTTGACCTGTTATATCTTTTGAATCTTTGTCAAATATAGTAAATTGATAATTTTTAAACAAATCATAATCTTCGCCATAATTTGCAATTGCACCATCAAGAGTGTATGTCCAATAAACTTTTCCATTTTCAACTTTAAGAGAATTGTCATCAACATGTGCTGTGTGTGTTATTTGATCGATAGATGCACCTTGTCCAAGCAACACATAGAATTTTGTTCCAATATCATCTTCATTTTCTTTATATCTCTCTTGATATTGTGTAAGGCCATAACCAATTCTGCCGTCAACAAGTCTTACCCACATATTGTCAGCAATTCCTTCAGGAACTGTTTGTGAAACAGACAATGCAAGTGCTTGAACTGTCACTTTGATATATTCTGCATCTTCACTGAATTCACTCTCTGAGAGATATGCAAAGTCAAATTGTTCTTTTGTTGTATATTTTGTAATCAAAATTGGGTCAACCGCTTCGCTATTTTCTGGAACACCACCTTTTTCGTTGTATTGTTCGATTGTGACTTTATAAACTGTGTATGTCTTGTTTGGCAAGGTCAAGTCCATAGTTTCATCATCACCATAGTTCAAAACACTCTTCTCAACTTTATTCCAAGTTATAATACCATCCTTAATTTCAACTTTTGAAACTGTATTCATCATTTTTGCATTGAAATCAGCAATATCACTTGAAATTGCAATACTAAGGTTGTTTTTACCTTCTTCTCCATCCTTTTCTTCTTTGCAATAAGCATTTATAACACCGTTTTGTTCAGGATCTTTTTCAAACACAAATCTAGATGTCGAACCTATGCTTGAAACATAGAATGTTTGAATTGCAGGGTCAAATTCTGTCTTTTTGTATTCAAAATTTGGATCTGAACTTTCTATGTTTGTTGTGCCAGGCTCATACATATACAAGTCTTTTGCTTCATTACCATCCACAAATGTTATATATGAAGTTTCTGTAGAAACATTGTTGTATATCCTATAATTGTAAAGGCTTGTTGTTGAATAACATTTTTCTATCCATGTTTTGTTTCCACTGTCATTGATTGCAATATTTCCATTTAAGTTTTGCAAAACAGGTTTTTCAAGTTTATAAACATTTTTGAATGTGTAAATTTCGCTGTCAACATAAACTTTGTTTCCTGCAACTTCACCAAATGATATAAACTTAATGTAATTGTAAAGTCCAGCACCTTCAAGGCTGTATGTTATCGAACTTCCACTTCCATTCAAAACAACTTTCTTTTCTTCTATAGATGAATCTTTCTTATAGATAACTGTTGTGTTTCTATTCATCTGTGTTGTCCAATTAAACACACCATCAATAACACTAAGTCCTGTATCAAAACCAAGGAATACGATTTCAAACATCTCTGTTTTACTTGAAATGCAAAGATCATTTCCAACTGCATAAATTTGGAATTTGTAGTTTGTCTTATCAAATTCGTTTCCAAATCTGCCAAGAATTGAATCTTCTTCCAAGTTGAGATAGAACATTATATACATTCCATCTGCATCTGCATTTCCGTTTTCATCGCATCTAATTGCTTTTGCATTATAACCATCAACACCAAGAAGTGAAACAGCATAGTCATCTCCTGACTTTTGGATGTCAAACACAAATGCATTTTCACCCTCTTCCGTTTTCTTATAAACTTTCCAAACATAGTGTTCGGCAAGTTTCTCTGTGTCAACACCGTTTTCAAAATAGTGTAAACTTACCATTTTGATAAACACTTTATAATAGTTTTTGCTTGAATCAGTATTGCTTGGAGTTCTGAGAACTTTAATGTTTGGTTGTCTCAAAACATAAACACTATTTTCTCCTTGAGCATTTTCAAAAGAAACCCAATTTGAGCTTATTGAATAGTTTCTTCCAACAAGGCTGTATTCAAGACTATAATTGCCTGCTTGAAGAGTTTCAAAATAATCATCAAACAAGTTTTTAGAATTTCCCACTCCAAGTCTTGATTTTTTAAGCATGCTTACAAAAGTGTTTATTTCATTCTTTTGAACTGTTGAGCCTGCAATTGTTGCAAGATTTGTAAGAAGTTGCTCGTAAGTATAATCTTTTCCAGGTACTGTTTCCGTCAAAAATTCATTTGTCACAAATTCTTGTGCATCAACATCAAATGTTTGAACTTTGTTTGTTTCTTTATTTGTAAATCTAAATCTAACAACATATTGTTCTTTTACAAAATCAGTAATGTTGAATGTGAATGGAATATTGAAAGTGCTCTTGTATAATTCATCTACTTTAGTCACAGACACTTCATCTACACCATTCAAGAATTCAATCAAATCAGAACCTGTCCAATCAAATGACAAGTTTCCGTTTTCAAGATTGAGTTTGTTTGTTATTTTGTTTTTTCTGATAAGCTTTGCTTTGCCGTTTTCCATGACAAACAATTTAGCTGATGGCAAAATGTTGTCTGGAAGTCCAATTGCTTGAATTGCAATATAGAATTCATCGTCTTCAGTGATTTTATCCATAATTGAGAAGTATGTGTTTGTTGTTCTAAACACTGAATAGTTTCCATCAATTATGCCAGTCTCTTCATCATAAGCATCTTTACTTATCAAATAAACATAGAAACTTCCATTGTATGTGTCTTTTGGTTTCCAAGAAACTGCTCCTGCTGAAAGTGTGATTTTGTCAACACCTTGAATTCTCTTAAACTCAATTGCTTCTGTCCAATCTGAAATCACAAATCTTTGAGTCAATGTTTGTATTTTCACTCTAAGAATATCAATTGTCAAATCACCATACATATCTTTCAAACCGTTTGTTGTTTCAAAAAGGTTTGTAAGGTTTGCAACAATCACATCTCTACCTTCAAAATATTCGTTGCCAACCATTTCTGCTCGACTGATAAACTTAGTGATTGTCTCATTTCCATCAGTCACTCTCACAACAACACCAACATTCATATTTAATAATGTTTCATTTGTTTCAAAGAGTGCAAATGTGTTTGCATAATCTTCTTGGAATTGAGCATCTTCTGGAAGTCCATATTTTTCTATTCCAACAAAGTTTGCATCAGCGGTGTGATTTATCACATATCCTTTTGCTGGAGAATTTATGTAGTCATTCAAAATCTCACCGTCGTCTTTTCTGTATGACCAGAAATAAATTGTTGTATCTCCTGAAGGAAGTTCTCCAAATTTCTCAACATTTTCTTCACTTGTCATATCAAGAATCAAATCGATAAGTTTGCATCCATAAATGCTTGTTCCATCATCATTGTTCTTCAAAACCTTTGGAGTTATATATGAAACTTTTCCTGTCTTGATTGCATCTGCTTCGACACCATAATACAAAATGTCAATAGCACTGCTTTCTTCTTCAGACTCTTCGTCTTCTTCACCTTGTGATGCAGCTTCAAATGTTTGCATTTCAAATGTGATATATTCTGCATAACTTGAATTGTATTCTATTTTACTTATTTCAGCATTAATCAAGAATTTCACATCAGAGTCTTCTGTCGAAACTGGTTTTGAGTTAAATGAAATTGTGTCACCATCATAACTTCCCACAACAATAATTTGAATGTCAAAAACTGTTCCGGCAGGTCTAACATTGTTTGAAGAATCTCTATTTAAAACACTTGCATCAATTGTGACAATATCATCTTCCGCTGTCACCTCAACCCAATCAGAAAGCACTTGTCCAGCCGTGTCAACAAATCTATAGATATATGTTTTTCCAGCAGTTGCTTTGAATGTCACCAAACCATATTCGTTGAGTTTAATTTCTTCTTCAACATCAAAGTAATTTCCACAAACTTTTGCATTGAATGTGTATTCTTGAGAATCGTTTGCGGTTTCATTTTGTCCAAGTGCAGCAATTCCAACAAAAATATCTTTATCTTCTTCGTTTATTCTAAGTTCGTCATAAAATTCTTCTGTGAAGATTTCGCTGAATTTCAAAGAATTTGTAGAAGATGAAACCCTTGTTATTTCTTTGCTTCTTGTGTTGTCACTATAAATTCTAAGCATATATCCAGCTGCACCAGAAACATTTGTCCATTCAATTTTTCCATCAGAAAGATCTTCGCTGTCTCTTGTGATTGACACATTTGTCACATTATCAATTCTGTTTAACACAAATGTATAGTTGAGTTGTTTTGAATAAATATAATCACTTTCAACGGCATAGATTTTAAGTTCATAATTTCCATTTACCCAAGTTGTTGGAACTTCAAAATAGAATTTGTCATCCTTATAAATAACATCATAAACATTTGCACCATAAACAACTTTATATTTTGTTGTTTCATTATTTACTGTTTTATCAATTTCAAATCCACCAGCAGTTTTTGTTATGTTTGCCTGAGTCACTCCTGACAAAACATCATACTTAGGTAGAATGTAATATGTAGGACATGCAAGAATATATACACCACTTTCCGCATTTGAATAAGAGCGGGTCGTAATTGAAATTGTCAAGAATCCGCCATTTGCCAAATGTGTTTCAATCACATCTGTAATGTCAAAAGTTTGTGTTGTAGAAACTGTTGACACACTCTTTTGAATATGAATATATTTTTCAGAGCCGCCATTTTCAATAATCCCAAATGCCAAATCAAATCCGCCAGCAGTTTTTTGAACATCAGCTTGTGCAACATTTATTTGAAGCAAGTGAGAAAGACCTTCTCCGTTTTTATCTTCTTTGATTTCAAATCCAGATATTGTGTTTGCACAAAGGACATTCACACTTCCCACAGATGAAGGAATGTTTTCTTCACTGATTGCAGCAATTTTGAATACAATCGTTTTGCCGCTTGCAAACTTGTTTTTATACTTTTCTGCTTGCATTACATATTTATATGAATCAGCATTCTTTGTAAGCTTAACAGTTTCTGTTGTGATTTCTTGTCCATCAATGTTTGAAGAAACAACAAAGTCTGCTTCGTTTCCATAGTCGCCTGTAAATGTTATTTCAATATTTGGAGTGTTGTAAATTCCATTTGTGCTATCTTCAACAAATTCCACATTCGAAACAACTGGAGTAGGAAGTTTTGAAATTGAAAGTGTGTTTGCATATTTATGATAGTTTGCAACTTCAAAATCATTTTCAAGTGTTATCTTGTTGCTGTAATAAATTGTTCCGCCAGCGACAACATCATAAGTTTCAAGTTTTGCATAAAGTGAGATGTCAATGTTTCCTTCAACAAGTCTTTGCAATGTCTCATCCAATGTTGTTTCACTTATCGAAACTTCGTTTTGATTTGTTGTGTAAGAAACGATATTATCTTGAGAATCAGTGAAAATCAAGACATATTTAAGGTTTTCAAAATTATTTCCTTCAGCAAATTCATCCCAGCTCAAAACACCATTGTTATATTCAAAGTTTTCCAATGCTGGTTTAAGTGTTTGCATTTGACTGAGAGTCCAAGTTGTTGTTTCACTGTCAATGTATGTTGTTGTCATATCTTGACTTTCGACATTTTTCTTTCCAACAACTTTAAGTGTAATTGCACCTGGAGCAGAAATTTCAATTTTTCCTGTTTGATTATGTTCTTCACCAACCAAAACATAATCTACAAATTCTTGTTCTTGTGAAGACAATTCATATTGCAATTGTCCATCATAGTCCCCACCAGTAAGAAGTTTGAGTGAAGTAATTTTGTTGAGTCTAAAAATTCTAACTTTGTTTGAAAGACTCGATTCTATATAATTTGGATTTGGTGCAGTGAGTGCAAATGTATAATATGTTCCAAGGGCAAATTCGCTCAAAGCATAACTTGCTGTTTGAGTGCCAGAAATAACTTGTCCATATTCGTTTCCATTTACAAACATTTGATATGTTGTTTGTGCAGAAACTGCAGCATCAGTTGAAACCGCATCCCAATTGAAGACAATGTTTTCTCCAATTATTTGGTAAGAAATTTCTGGAGCAGTCATCTTTTCCACAACAACAACTTTTGTGTTTGCATCCAAAGCTGTGCCGGCATAGTTTGAAGACGAAACCACAGCATCATCGTTAACTATATTTGCATAACTGTAAACAGCAAATCCAAAGCTTGCTGCTTGAGAGTAAACTTGTCTGATTTCAACATCAGAAACATTTGAAACAGCTTCAATGAGATCTTCAATGGAAATTGAAACTTCATTTACATTATTTGAAACAAAGTCGCCGCCATTTCCAATAACTTCAGAATTTTCTCCATAAGTTGCTTTTGCTTCTGTTGAAAGTTCGACAACAATGTTTCTTCTTTCTCCATCTTGTCCTTTGCACACAATTGTCACAACATAATATTCTGTGATTGCTGTGTTTGTATTATTAAACTTCAAGACTCCGTTTACATATTCACAATTTGTTGGAGTTTCAAGTCTAGAAATGTTTATTGTTGACTCTTCACTGTCAAGATAAATATATCCATTTGTCTTTACAAAAACATTCCCTTGTTTTGCAGAACCAAAATACTTAAACACAAAGTTTGTGTTTGCAATTGTGCCAAGGTCATATGTTGCGGTTGTTGCATCCTCTCCGCCAGCTCTTTCTGCTGGGTTTGTTTCTTGATAGAGAAGCACTCCTCTTGCACCTTCAACAGCACTCACTTTCATTTCTTGTGATTGTGTTGCTGTTTTCATATCTGAGCCCACGGCAATGCTTTGTTTTGCAATTTCAATATCTTCCCCAACAATTTGTGGAAGTTTGACAACTCTCACTGCCTTTTTCTCTGAATTTTCATAAAGCACATTATCATTTGCTTTTGCAACAACTTCAATCTTGTAAGTTTTTGTTTCATCAGCAAAATCTGTTTCAAGAATATATGTTGAGTTTTCTTCACTGCTTGCTGTTGTGTCAAGAATCTTCACATCATCAAGATAAACCTCATATTTATCAAAATGGTCTTTATTTTCAATCACAACATTATATTTTCCACCAACAAAACTTACATCAAAATCTTCAACAACAAGTTTTTCAGAAACACAAACAAGTCTGTCAAAAGACTCTGTTGAGTTTATAAACTCATTTGCATTTTCAGTAAGTGAGAAAACTTTGACAAGATAATATCCTTCGTTTGCAAATGTATAAGAATTTGTATCGACAACTTCTTCATTTTTGTCAAGTGTAGTCGTGTCAATGTCTGTTTGTCCTGCTATAAATGTAGCTTTGTCAATGTTGTAAATTCCCACCCTGTAGGCATCTGCATTTTCCACTGCAGTCCAAGAATAAACTTTGTTTAAGTTTTCTTTTTCCACATTTCCTGCTATATCAAGTTCGGTCAAAACTTTTTGTTTTGCAGAGTTTATTGTAAGGGTTTCATCATTTTTCTTTGCAACAAACTTAATCGTAAACACTTTTTCATTTTGTGCAACATTCAAGTTTTCAATTTTGTCATCAAAAACAAATCTAACCTTGCCTTGAGAAATCTCGCAAGAATACAAACTGCTGTCAACTAGAGCAAACTCTTCTCCATCAAGTGCAAACACTTCATATTTGTCAGCATTTTCAACTTCATCGAAAACAAAAACAGATTTTTCACTTTCAATTTCGTGAGTGATGTTTGAAATTGCTTCAAGTTTTTCAACAACAACTGCTTCACTCAAGTTTGAATTCAAAACATAAACTCTTTCTCCAAAGATTGTGTTTTGCTCTTCCTTTGCAAATTGCTTTGCAGAAACAGAGTAAATACCATTTGAAGGAACTTCCACTTCAAATTCGGCACTTGTTTCCCCAGCTTCAATCCCGATTGAAGTTGTTTTTGTTTCCCCAACATTAACTGAAAGAATTGTGTCAACACTTGCATTTGCACTTGCAAGAAGATTGAATGTGTTTGAATTCTCAACATTCTTGTCTGTTCCTGAAATAGTCAATGTTTCAAGTTTGTAGATTTTCCCAAAAGAAACTTTGTCACTTTGATAATAATTTCCTTCAACGGCAATTGCTTGGATAGAAAGTGAATAAACACCAGCATCAATCATATCAAGTGAAGTCAAAACTCCATCTTCTTCATTGTCGATTGTGACAACTTCTTCATCATCACCAACAAGTGTGAATTTATAGTGATCAATAAGTGGATTTGCTCCCAAGGAAATAAGCCCACCATTTTCTGCTGAAAAAGCATATGTAGCAACAGGACTTGCCAACTTCAAAACAGAAATTGCATCGCTTTCTGTAGGCATTTTGTCGCCAACAGCATCATAAACAACAACTTTGATTGTATGATTTTTTGCTTGAAGCTCGTCAAACAACTCTGAAAGGTCTGCACTCTTTTGTGATTGTTTGTCAACAACCTTAATGCCGTCAACATAAACTTCGTATTCCGCATTTTCAATCTCAGTTGTTTCCCAAGAAAGAACACCATCATTTGACCAAATCAAATCTGCTGTTGCAATTTTTGGCATATATCCAAAGCCAAATGACTGAACGGCATATTCTGCACTAGCATCAAATCTGTCCGTGCCTTGTGCAACAATTTTGATATTGTAAACACCTTCGTTTTCAAGTTGATATGAATTTGTGTTTGAGAAAACTTCAAATGTTTCAGGTTCGTTTTCTTGCCCGCCAGTGTATGAAGTGTATGTTCCATAAACTCTATAAGAGCTTGCAAATGTAGGTGTTGTTTCACTGCTGTAAATCGCAAGTGACTTGTCCCAAGAGATAAGTCCATTTTCATTCATTGAAAAGTTTTTAGGTGTTGAGAATTTTTGTTTAACAAAAACTTTAATTGAGGCAAAAACATCATTGTTGTATGTGGCATAAACATAAGACTCACCACTTCTACTCTTTGCTTTTATCTTTCCTTCAGAAACTTGAAAGAGTGAAGAATCTTCAAATCTAAACCTAACATCTTTTGCATCGACCTCTTTCACATTCAAAAGACCTCTAAGATCAACTTCTTCTCCCGCAGAAATATAAACCTGCTCTTTTGAGAAATCAATTTCAGGTTTTTTGAAATTACATCCAACAAGCACACTGCCAAGAAGCAATGTAAAAATCGACATCAATGCTATCCTAAATTTTTTCATAAGAATTCACCTCAACTTTCCAACTCTTATAATTACAAAAATATTTTAACACTTTTGTCACAAATTTATCAAACAAAAATAAATAAATTATTTAATAAATTAAATAAAACAAAATAATTCACAAAAATTTGAAAATTGCTGTATTAACGGCGAAAAAACACTTCAAAAAATAATAAAAAATCGCAAAAATGCGAATTTTTAACAATTTTTAAATTAAATTTAATTTCAAATAATTTTCTCTCAAAATTTTCAATTCTTTCTTTTTATTTTCCAAAATTTTCTTCAATTCTGCTCTCGTGTTTAGATTTTCAATCTTGAGAATGATACTTTTTGCTTCAACAACACCCACTTCAAGAAGTTCGATATCATTCAAAAACATTTGTGAAAAGTTTTTTGTGTAATCAACATCATATCCAGACAAAAATTTTCTTCCGCTTGAGAAAAATTTGTTATCGGAACCAGTTTTTAACAAAATTCTGCTCAAAATCACACAATTTTCAAGCTCGACATTATACAATTTTTCAAACATAACACTCAAATTTTCATTGAAAATCAAACTTTGTTCATATTGATAAAAAAATGTCATAAAAGCACAAAAACATCCACTTTTGCCACCATAAAAATTTTGCAACAGCCCTTGGTAATAAGAATTTTCTTTATAAAACTCATTTTTCATATAAACATATATGAAGAAAAAACCAAAATGGTTCTATATATACCACTTTGGTTTTCTAGTAAAACTTTTATTATCTATCTCTTTTATTCCCACTTCATCAAATTTCAAACAAAAGCAAGCAAGTTTTTGTTTTGTTTGGTTAAATTTTTTGTTATCGCTTTCCTTCCCATATTTTCCATCTCCAATTATTGGGTGACCTAAATATGCAAGATGAGCCCTTATTTGGTGAGTTTTTCCAGTGAGAAGTTCGACTTTAACCAAACTCGATTGCTTCCCGCATTTTATTGTATCAACACAAGTTTTAATCAAAACTGAATTCGGAACACGATTTTTGTATATTTTCACAAAAGATTTGTCACTATCTTTAACAAGATAAGCATCGAACTGTGTGTTTTTAACATCAAATTCCCCAACAACTTCAGCAACATAATACTTGTGAACAAGTCGTTTCTTAAAAACATTTAACAACTTTTCTTCACTGACATTATTTTTTGCAAAAATCACAAGTCCTTCAGTGTTTCTATCAAGTCTATGAACAGCTTTAACACCCAATTTTTTTGCAAGACCATTTTCGCCATCTGTTTCAATACCTTGATTCTTATATACAATCAGCACATTTTCACTTTCAAACACTGTTTCATACTTTTTTTCTATCATATCATCAGTGTAAAAAACCGTCAAAACATCTCCAGCACAAACTGATAAGTTTTCTTTTGTTGCTTTTCCGTTTATTTTTACATCTTTTTCTCTCAAAATTTTGTTTACATCAGAATATGAAAATCCAAAATCTTGAAGCAAAACTGATATTTTTGAGTTTTTCTTTACTATTATCTCTTTTTTGTTCATATACATATTATACATTAAACTGCAAAAACAGACAAGAAAAAAGGAGTTATTATGCAATCAATTCTTTTGGAAGACAAGTCAAAACTAACAATCAATGGAGCGACAAAGGTTTTGTCATCAACAAACACTCAGGCAGTCATTGAGATGCAGGATCAAAATCTTATTGTTTTGGGACAGAACATTGAAATAACAAAACTCAATCTTGAAAACAATGAAGTTGTTTTTAAAGGTGAAATAAATTCGATAAAATATTCTCAAAAAAATGAAAAGAAAAATATAATAAAAAGGCTTTTTAAATGATTTTATTTCAAACTTTATCGCAATTTTTGATACTGCTGAAAATTGCTTGTGTAGGCATTTTTAGCGGTTTTTTAATTTATTTTTTTAATTTATTTAAAATAAAAAATAAAAAATTTAATTTCGTAAACAATTTTTTTAATTTTTTGCTATATTTTTTCATATTTCTTATCTTCTATTTTTCAAACTTGATTTTCAATTATGGAGAAATTCGACCAGTATATTTGTTTACATTTTTCTTTCTTACAATATTAACAAAACAAATCATTTCAAAAGTTGTTGCAAAAATAAAAAACAAGTGCTACAATAATCACAAGGAAAGAAAAGATGGAAGAAAAGAAAAACTGGTGGAAAAATCTTAGTTTGTTTGAAAAAATATCAATAATACTTATACCAATCCTTCTATTCGTAATTATTATCACTGCAATAATTATTGCAAACAAAAACGATGCAATAAACGAATTAAAGAGAAAAAATGATGAAATCACATCAACATCAATAGTATGTTTTGAAAACATAAATTTCGAAAACGAAATCGTAGATATTCTAAAATAAACAATCAGTATGGCAAAAACACACTGATTGTTTTTTCATATACCATATTATATAAAACACTAACCATTTTGTCGTTTTGCATTAAGTTTGTCAAAATTTGATTTTGCACTAAATTTGACAAAACACCAACACCAAAATAGAAAATCCCAAAGAAGATTGCTGCTTTTGCCACACCAAACAAAACACCAAATATTTTATCAACACCACCAACTACACTTATTTTTGATATTTTTCCAGCAAAACTTGTTATTTTTCTCAAAAAGATATATACAATAAGAAAAACAATTATAAAAACAACCGCTTTTTCAAGTATGACAGTTATTTTTTGAGAAATAGTTTCAATAAAACTATCCCCTTGTCCAATTTCAATTCTATCAATAATTTTTGTCATAATTATTGCAATAATGTTGTTTTTTTGTTGCAAAAAATTTAAAAAATCTTCTTTTGTCTCAACATTTTTACATATATTTTTAATAAATGCAGACATCTGACTTTCAAGCCAAACCCCAATCTCACTTTCACTAAGCCACAATTCGACAATTTTGTTTGAGATAAAAATCGCAGCTATTGTTGAACAAATAAAAACTACAACCTTGAAAAAACTGCCAAAAACACCCTTTTTAGCACCTTTTATCGCTCCAATCATTAAAAAAACGAGAAAAACACAATCCACATATAGATTTTTGACCATATAAAAAATAAAAAACCTTATATTTAAGGTTTTTATTTTAAAGTTGGATAATTAGAAGAATCTTCATTCACACCATTCCAATATTCTGAGCTGAAGCCAAGAGCTTTTTTATATCCTTCCAAATTGCTCATACAATTTGAAATTGTCGTCATATCAATTTGTTGCCCTGAAGCAATATTTAATAACTCATTAGCCTTAAAGAAACAATTTTTGATGCTTCCGTGTGTTCCACCGACAATTCCACCCACATGACCAGTCATTGAGATACTTAAATTCATCTTCGCATAACTAAAAGCTATTGCATCAGCCGGATTGTAGCAAACAAACTCGCCATAAAGTCCGCCAACATTTCCGTTGTTGGTGTTTACATTACTAATGTTAAAATCGGCATAGTTGTTTTTGCTTGATTTTGTTGAATAACCAAAAAGCCCACCAATCGTTAAACTTTTTGAAAAAACATTTACATTTATATCAGTTTTTGCGGCATTTTGTTCAAATTTGCATTCAAAATCTCCATCAACATAACCAGCAAGTCCACCAAAATACACCATTTCGCATTCATTTTCAGAAATTTTGAAACTTCCATAAGTTTCATTTTTTACAAAACTTGTTTTTCCACTCACCACTGCAGCAAGTTTTCCAAGCTTTCCAGTTTTTTTCAGGTTTGCAATTTCAATATTTGTATTATCAGTGCATTCTGTTATTTCTCCTGCACATTGATATGTTGTGAATCCACCACAATTTAATGAATCTTTTGCATAGATTTTTACATTTCCAGAAATTTCACAACCAATAATCTCTCCATAATTGTTTATCGCAATCACTGCAAAGTTTGAAATATTTCTGTATGTTTTTGTTTCAAGATTGATTTTCAGATTTTTGATTGTCCCAAAATTGCTACGGATCATCGCCGTGTTTTCTGTTTGTTTCAATGCAACATTATTTAACGAAAAACCTTTTCCATCAATTTTTCCATAGAAATCTCCAACCGAAATTTCCTTTCCTTTGAAATTAATATCATTTTCAATCTCAATATTTGAATAAGTTGCATTATTTACAAAAGTTTCAAATTCATTTCCGTTGTAAATTCTGATTGTATTATCAGTCAAATAAAATCCAATTACAAGAAGAATAACATTCAAAAAAGCAAATATCATAAGAAAAATCAATGAAAGCTTTTTCTTTATCGCAAATTTTTTCTTTCTTAGCATATAATAAATCAGATTTCCAAAGCCTACAACCACAGAATAAAGCATCATAATTAGAATTGCTTTTTGTGAAAAATAAGCATAAACAAGTTTTGAATTACCTATGTTAATTGTCAACAAAATCGTCAAAAACAAAACAGGGAAAATCTCAAAAAATCCAAAAAAGAAAAGTTTCCAAAATTTCTTTCTTCTTTCAATAAGTTCCGGATCAACAAGTCTTTCTTCTTTTGTTTTGTTTGTTTTTATTTTCTTTTGTTTTTTGTGACCTAAAGAAAGACTTCTTCCAATTTCGACATTTTTAAGACCTTCACCTTTTTCATTTATCTGAATCGAACTTACCGAACTTTCAAGTGTCAATCCAAGGAAAAACAGTCTTTGATAAATATGTGATGCAATTGCAACATAATCATCAAAAGTTTCAACATCTTTGACAATGTTTAAATAATCTTCAAATGGTGAAAGTTGAATCTTGAAATATTCACAACCTTTGACAGAAACAATTCCGTTTTCTTCTTCATTTTCAAGCAAAATTTTGTTGTTTCTGTTTAAGAAATCAGTCAATTTCTCAATCATTGATTGTTTGTCAATAAGTTCTTCAGCAATCTGCTTCTTTTTGCCTTTATAAAGGTGTGATTTGCTGACAATTTCTGCATATTGCTCTGTCTGTTCATCGTTTGCATAATTCAGCAAAGTTTGCCATTCAGGGAATTGTGTCAAGTCAACTGGAGATGTCACAACTTCAGCATCAGTCTTGCAATGAGCTTTTATCTTTAAAAGCTCCCAATAAAGTGTCGCATCTTTTTTATTTCTTGAAATTGCAATAGCGATATATTTTTCAGCCAATCTGAAAGAATTTACATCAAGCAACTTCTTTGCAATATTGTATGGGATTTCATAATTTTTTGGATCAACATAAGAAAGATAAAAATCAATCTGCTCTTCAGCCTTTTTCAAATCCAAAAATGCAACAGGAATAACAAGATTTATCACAGCAAAAGCAAACTGACTTCTTGCATCATCATCCAAAAATTTTAGGCTATCTTCAATTTTTTCTCTGTCTCTAAATTCAAGTTTGTCTTGATTTGTCTTAAAGTTTCTAAGTAGCAGCGACATATTGCTTTGCTTATGACCTTGGTCAATCTCAAGAATTTTGTCATAATATTTTTGATTGTCGCTCTTTTGAGCAAGTTCGAAATAAAACTTAACATACTTATCAACTTCATCTTTTTTGAAGCATTTCAAAACATTGTCAATAAGCTCTTCATTCATTGTCTCAACAGCAACTTCTTGTGCACACTCCACAAAATGTTCTCTGTTTGGAGTGTCAAATTTTGCAAGATAAAGAAGATATGTGTTGTAGCAATCATCGCTGTCAATACTCTCAATAAGTCTTTCCCAGTTGTCAACAAACATCTCAGCAAACTCTTTTGAAGAGTAAGCAAGAATATTGTCTATTTTCTCTTTGTTATCAAAATTTGATATGCTTTCAAAAAATTCGCCTGCTGTCCTTAATCTTTTTTCACAAAGCATTTGTGCAAAAAGCATTTCGGCATTGTTTGGATCTTTCTCAAGTTCGGCTTCAATGAGTTTTTCTGTCGCTTCAAAATCGGCATTTTTCAAACTAAGGAAAATCCACTTTGTCTTTATTGCATCTTTCGCTTCAACATTTTGAACTTTATAATGCCCAAGTTCGGCTGGTGTAATGTTTTCAACATCAACATATTCTTTCTTTATAGGTTCAACTTTTTCAACTTTTCTTGTTTCAATTTTTGCAACTTCCTGTGGTGTTTTTTCAATCACAGTCTCAATGTTTGCAGTCATATAATCCACAAAATTTTTGGAATTGAAATCAACATAATTTTTGCAAAAACCAAGTTCTTGTGGCAAATTTTCTTTCTCAATGACATTGTTGTCATATGCAATAACAAATCCCATAGAATATTTCTGTCTTTGAGAAATAAAATATCTGAATCTATCAATAAGATTTTTTACATCACTATCGTTATATCCATTTTTCTTGTTTGCAACAACAAGCAAAACTTTTGCACAAGAAAGAGCATAGAAGGTCTCTGCTTCATTTTCTTTTGTCTCAAGTTCTTGCAAAAAGTATGTTTCTATTTTTTTTGAATTAAGTTTTTTGACAAGTTTTTCTGTTTTGTCAATACCATCTTCACTCATTTGGAAAATGACAACATCACAGCCTTTTGACTTGTCAATTTCACAATATTTTTTTATGTCTCTTTCAACTCTCTTTGCAATATCACCATACTCCTTTTCAATTTCTTCAGGAGCACTGTTTATTGCAGATTGAAAATCATCATCATTTGAAAGTTGTGGGATTTTGTCTCCAAAATATCTTGGTCTTTTCCCCGAGCCTTTTTTGTTTGTGTAAAACACAATTTTATTCTTGGCGAGAGATTTTCCAAAAAAAGCTTCAAACGAGTTTGGGTATATGGAAAGAATCTTGTCAAACTCTACAATTGCATCCGCAAACTTTGCATCTCTAAGTTTTTCGTTTGCAGAAACAAGCAAAATTTCTTCTTCTTTTGAGGCTTGTTCATCCACATAGAGAGTCCCACAGAACTGGCATTTGACCATATTCTGCCCAACAACTTTATATTGTCTTCCTCCACAATTTTTACAAACCCTTTCTCTCATTTTTATCCTTGTTTTTTGTTTTTCTTTATAAGTCCGTTTACTTCTTCGTTGTATTTTTCAAATCTTTCGATTTCTTTTGGTGTGACAGAAGGAGGCATTTTCTCCAAAACTCTATCAAAATCTTCGTTTGTCACATCAACAACACTGTCTGTCGCGATTGCCTTAAGAAGAGGTTCATCCTTTGCTCTATCGCAAAGTTCTTCAATATCAGCTCCGCTATAATCTTCTGTCTGTTCCACAATTTTGTCAATATCAAAATCTTTTGAGACAGGCACATTTTTCATATTTTTTTCTATCATAAACTTTCTTGCAGCCGCATCAGGAAGTGGCAAATAAATTTTCTCGGAAAATCTTCCAGATCTTGTTGCTGCACTGTCAATATCCCAAGGCCTGTTTGTTGCTCCAAGCAAAAGCAAGTTTTGATTTCTGCCAGCAAAACCATCAATCTGCTGCAAAAATTCGTTTACTCTTTTGTCGTTGTGAGTGTCAACACCTCTTGTCCCGAGCAAATTGTCCATTTCATCAATAAAGATGATGGCTCTATCTTGCTTGTTTGCTTCTTCAAACAAAGAGTTTATGTTTTTCTCACTTTCGCCAACCCACTTACTCACAATATCTGAGCCCTTGACAGCATAAAACTTTGCACCAACTTCGTTTGCAATAGCTTTTGCAATCATTGTTTTTCCTGTTCCTGGAGGTCCATACAAAAGCACACCACCACCAGATTTCTTACCATACATCTTATATTTTTCTGGATATTTCACAGGATTTATCATTCTGATTGTGATAGATTTTTTGACATCATCAAGCCCAGCAACATCAGCAAATGTTATGTTTGGAATTTGTGCTGTTTGCCATTTTTTTACTTCATCATCTTCTTCGTTTGACTCTCCAGAAGATTTCTTTTCAATTTTCTCTGGCTTTTTGTCAATGTTTTCAGTAAGTTTGACAAGCCTTCTTGCCCTGTCCATTCTGATTTCTTTAAGCTTGCCTTCACTTTGCTTTGCCATTTCCATCATTGTTTGGCTGGCAAGAAGAAAATTTCTCTTTGCAATTGAGAGATTTCCATTTTCTTTCGCTTGTTTTGCCTTTTTCATATAAAGGTCATATGTGTCAGACAAAACAGTAATACTTGGTTTTTCTGCCATAAACTTCCCTTTTGTTAGTTTTCAGATTCTATCTTCTTTTTAAGTTCTTCAATTTCGCTATTGATTTTGTCATCAGAAAGAGTGTCAAGTCCAGCCTGCTCTTCAATAAACTTCTCAAATTCTGCATCAGTCATTTTTCCTGACTTGTCACGACCTGCATTATAGAATGTCTCTTGGCTCATTTCCATAAAGTTGTCCATTTGGTCTGTTTGAGTCTCAACAGCAACCATAGCTTGTTCGAATTGAGCTTGAATTTTTGCAAATTCTTTTGCATCAGCAAGTTTTGTCATTTCCTTGCTGATTTCGCTCATTCCACGAAGAAAGTCTGATGTCATCATTGTCACATCTTTCATTTGAGCTGTGATTTCAAAATTCAAAAGCATTTCTTGTGCTCTTCTTTGTTGTTGGACAGTCATTTTATAACCACTGAGTGCAAGGTTATATTGTGCTTCCAAATCCTTTTCTTTTGCTTTTTTTGCAGCTTCAATAAACACTTGTTTTTGATCTTCCAAGCGGTTGATTTGCTTGTTCATTGTGTTTATTGTCCTTTTGATAAGCATTTTCTTTTCAAGTTCTTTTTGTTGTTTTGATTTAAAAAGTCCCATTTTATTCTTCCTCCATTATTTGTTTTTTCTTTTTGGTTGCGACCTTTGTTTGTTCTTCTTCCAAACCTTCTTCATCACGAAGTTGTCCTTCTTTTTCAAAAATTGAAAGCACATCTTCTTCCGTTTTGCCTACTCCATAAATTGGTTGTGAAACATCATAAGCTGCCTGAACTTCTGTGAAAAGTTCATCTGCATTTGTAAGCACATCTTCACTTGCAATTCTTGTTTCAAGAGCCTTATTCAAAAACTTGGCAAGTCCTTTTTGATCTTGCAAAAGTTCTGACAATGGCACTTTTGTTTGAGTCTTGAAGAATGTGTTGCTATCATATGCATCCTTAAGCCTGTTCATAAGGCGAATGTTGTAGAGCAAATACATTCCCCTTTGCATACTTGTTTCTTTCTCTTCGTTTAGATTTGTGATTTTCTTCGCATAGAAAAGTTGCAAATCCTTGCTTTTTTCTTTCTTTCCCTTTTCCATCAAAGCATCAATCTCTTTGATTTTTTGCAAAACTTCCGCTTCCACGGTTCGTTCTTGTCTTTCAAGTTCGCAAATTGAGTTCACCAAATCTTCACGATTGAGTTTTTTAAATTTGTTTCTTCTAAATGGCCACCACATAAGCTCTCCTTTTAACAACTCTCGCCTTTAATTATTGCATAAATTCTTTCAAGAATTTGTTCGTAAATTTTTCTCTTTTCTTCACTTGCAAATGTCATTGCCTTTTCATATTCTGGCAACAACACAACATCTTTATACACCACAGGATTTTCAAAAAGCAAATCTTCTGACTTTGCTTGAAACTTGCAAAGCATAAGTCCCCAATAAGCATCAGCACATTTGCTGTCATATTGAAGTGCAAGAGTGAAGTTTAGTCTTGCTTGCTCGAAAAACAACTCACCCAGATTTAGATATCCAAGTCTAAGTTCCTTTTCCACCCTGAGTTTATCTTCTTCATTTAACGAATCAGATGCTTCATATCTTCTTTTCATCTAGTTTTGTTCTTCCTTTTTTCTTTGAACAATATATGCCTCGACCTCTTCCAAAAGTCTGAAGCAAGTCTCTTGAGTGTTGTCTTTTGCAACCGCAATTTTCAAGTCATCAAGTCTTGCTGCAAGTTTTGTGTCAACTGCAATTGCTTTTTGATTTGTTGTTGGATTGAAAAACTTTATATTGTCCTTAACATCAACAAGTCTGTTGCAGAGTGTGTCGTTTCCATTTGCATAAACAATTATACTCTCAACATTTGCAACCATATTTTCAATAGACTTCTTGTTTTTAAGCACTCCTCTGCTTCCGATTGTGTCATCTTCCTTTCTTGGATGATATTCTCTCCAGATAAAGAAGAATGCTGTTCCCAAAATCGCAAGCAAAACCAAAACATAAAAAACCCACATAATTTTTCTCCTTACAATTTATTTCCGCAATTTTCACAAAACTTTGCAGTCGCCGAATTTTCTACACCACAATTTTTGCAAACATTTGCACTTCCAACTTTTGCACCACAATTGTCACAGAATTTTGCCGAACGGCTGAGTTTGTTTCCACACTCACTGCAAAACAACCCTTTTTCGTTTGTTTGTGGTTGTTCTGTTTCAACCTTCACAGCCTCGCCTTTCTTTGCGGCAATCATTCTTTGATAATCACCTGGGTCAATCACAATGTTTGCAATATTAAACGAAAACACTGCAATACCATAATCTGTCATAAGTTGTTGATTTATCTTTGTCAAAACCTTTGAAGAAATTTCTCTCTTTTTGACTGTAAGTTGGTTAAACGAAACCTGTTTTGTTTGCACATATTCAGCAGTTTCATTTTCCAAAACAGAAACAACCGTAATAACAAGCCTTTCTTGAAGTTCGTCAGAAGTAAGATTTTCGTTTGCGCCTACAAGATATAAATAACATTTTCTTGGGTCACCAATCTGAACATCAAAATCGCCACTCATCCCAACTTTGTAGTTTTCTTCCAAAAATGGATCATTGAGCGGAAACATTTGAGATGTCCCCCAAAGAAGTTTGAGTTTTGCAGTCTTAGACATAAACAAAACTTCCAAGGTCGCATCCAAATCAACTCTCGCATCCACAAACTTTGCAATCAAATATTTCCCAGAAGAGAGTGTTTGAAGCATTTGACCATCTTTAATCAAAATTGCATTATGTGTTTCTGGAACAAGCAAGGTAAGTTTGTTTGCAAAAGGGTCATCAATTTTTATTCTGCAAAAAAGTTGACTGTTGTCCCCAGAAAAAGTTATCAAATTCTGTTCTTTTGTTTGATTAGTCTTCACTAGATAATCTCCTACATATAAATATTAACATAATTATTTTTCAAAAGTCAAAAAAACGGCAAACAAAGTAAACTTTTTTGCGGTTATATTCACACTTTTTCAAGGTTTGTAATACATTGTTAATGTGAAGAGTGAAAATCTTCCAAAATATACATAAGAATTTTAGGAGGCACAAATGAACTTTTTCGGAGGCACAACCTGTGGCGGTGTTGAAAAAGACACTTGCAACACAGGATTTGATTGTTGCTCAATCATTTTCTTGCTTTTGCTTATGCAAAATTGCGGCGGAATGTTTAAAGGCGGAATAAATATTGACTGCAACACAATCTTACTTTTGCTCATCCTTTCAAACTGTGGATGTGGAAAAAGTTATTAAAAACTCAAAAAAACCTTGCTCTGAGTAAGGTTTTTTTATTTTTTTATTTACTTTTTGTGCTTTTTATTGTAAAATAATTTCATATTAAGGAGTTTTTATGAATATTCAACGAAAATTTGGCAAAACAGCAAAATGCTTGTGGCACGACAGAAAAAGATTTATGGGAATGCCTTTGTCATTCACAAGATATTATCTTATTGAAGACCCAACTTGGGTAAAAATGTTTGTAGAAACAGGTCTAACTTATTCTGAAATCGAAGAAGTAAACCTTTACAGAATCTGCGATATAAGTTTCCATCAAGGGCTTGCTGGAAAAATGTTTAACACCGGAACAGTTGTCCTTAAGAGCAGTGATGAATCAAAACCAACTCTTGTTCTTAAAAATGTCAAAAACCCATATCAAGTGAGAGATATGATTGCCGATCTCGTTGAAAGAGAAAAGACCGTTCACGGAGTTAGAGTCACAGAATTCCACGGTCATAACTAATTTTTGTAAAAAACAAAAGTTTGCATTTTTGCAAACTTTTTTTATTTAACTGAAGATTTTTTGGAAATTTTGTTGACATTCAAAAATAAATATGATATATTTTAAAGGCATATGGGGGTATGGCTCAGTTGGCTAGAGCACCTGCCTTGCAAGCAGGGGGTCGACGGTTCGAATCCGTCTATCTCCACCAAAAAATAAAAACGGACTTTCTAGTCCGTTTTCTTTTTTCCGTTTTCTCGCTTGAGTCTTCTCTGCTGAATTGAATATTGAATTTTTTGATTTGCTTTTGCAAAGCTTGGATCCAAAATCGTATACAAAAATCCTATCAAAATCAAAATGTAGAATGTGAACACTCTCCAAGACATAAGTGCCCAGAATGTGATGTTTTCACTAAACAACTTCGAGAACAAAGCCGCAAACGAAATTTCTGCCATACCACTTCCGCCTGGAATTGGAATATAGGATGTCGCAAAAGAGCACAAGAATGACATTGCAAAGATTGTGATTGGGCTGACATTTACTGTTGGGAAATTGAATGCAAGATAAACAAGATAGGAAATAAGTGCCATCAAAACTGATTCGATAAATGTTATCAAAACTTCAGTTATAACAACCCAAGGTTTTTTAATGAAAATCTTGAAAGCCTTTTGATATTGTTTGATAAATCTCATTGATTTATAGAGAGATCGGTTGAAATTTTTGACTATATGCATTTTGTGTAGAAGTTTGAGCCCGCCAATCACTATAATCGAACACAACTTTCTGTTTGTGGAAACAATCCATATAAAAAGTGTTATAAGAAGATTCACCACAACACCAACAATAGCCAAAATCTTGATGATTGTCCCCGTTGTGAAAGTGTCAATTGGAATAAACAAAGATATTATTCCCAAAAACACAAAGGAAAGCATTCCAAGCATATATTTGCCAACAACAACACCTGTTGTTGTGTCGCCCGAAATGCCTTTTTTAGAACCATGTGCAATTTGTGCAAATTGCCCGCCTGAACCAAAAGGTGTTATGTTGTCCCAGTATTTTCCAATAATTGCAAGCTGAAGTCCGAGCCAAAATTTAAACTTTCCTGTCGTTTGTTTGAGCAAGATAGAATATCCAATGCCTGAAATGATATAAAACACTCCAACAACGGCAAGAGCAATAAAGAAAAATCTATAAAAAGGTTTTTCAGCAATCAGCTCCGAAATTGGTTTTGTTTCTTTAAATGCGAAGTTATAAATAAAAATTGCTGCGACAATAACCAAATTGATAAGCAAAAAAATCCAGGTGGTCTTTTTCTTCTTCTTTT